>CAIUCF010000822.1 GCA_903897565.1 uncultured Rhodospirillales bacterium
ATCTCATCCACCGACAGGGCTTTGAGACCGGGGAGTAGGGGCAGGAGCAGCTTCTGCTTGATGTCGGCTTCGTCCCAGGCTGGGAATTTCCCTTCGGTTTCCGTGACGAGGCGGCCGCCATCGGGAAAATCGCCGACGATGACCCAGCTGCGCCGCCCCATGGGCGGGCAATCGACGACGCCCCACTCCGTCGGCGTCCACAGCGCCGGCTGACGCATCGTCCGGATCGCGGTTGCCGGGGCGACGCGAGGCGGAAACTGCAGATTCGGGACGATCGCAACCAGCGGCGGACCGGGAGATCGGGTGTCGTGGGCGGCGTAGGCGGTCGTGCCCGCCGAGGCCACTGCCGGCAGGGGTTGATCGAACCGGATCTCGTAACGGTCCCGCAGCCGAATGGCTTCTGCAGACATCGTCCCTACTATTGCCCTGGGGTGCTCTGGAAAACCTGACGCGGTGCGCCCGCTGATTCGAGGCCTCGCGCTGCAGTCGCGCGCGCGGTCCGGCGCGGCGTCAGCTCCCCATTTCTACGGCAAATTCTCCCGCCACGGTATTAAAACTGCCCGTGGTTGCTGGAGTCTTACGGAGTAGGGAGGCTTAGTCGGCGAAGGGGTCGCGCACGAGGATCGTGTCCTCGCGCTCCGGGCTCGTCGAGAGCAGAGACACCGGCGCTTCGATCAGTTCCTCGACGCGGCGAATATACTTGATCGCCGTCGCCGGAAGCTGCGCCCAGGAACGCGCGCCCTGCGTGCTCTCGCTCCAGCCCTCGAAGGTCTCGTAGACCGGCTCGATGGCTGCATCCGCCGGCAGTCCCGGCGGCAGGTGATCGAAAATCTTGCCCTTGTACTGATAGCCGGTCGCGACCTTGAGTTCTTTGAAGCCGTCGAGGACGTCGAGCTTGGTGAAGGCGATGCCGGTAATGCCGCCGACTTTGACCGATTGCCGCACCAATACCGCGTCGAACCAGCCGCAACGCCGCTTGCGGCCGGTCACGGTTCCGAATTCATGACCGCGCTCGCCGAGCCGTTGGCCGATCTCGCAGGTCAGTTCGGTCGGGAAGGGGCCGCTGCCGACGCGTGTCGTGTAGGCCTTGGTGATGCCGAGTACGTAGCCGACGGTCCCGGGTCCCGTGCCGGAGCCCGCCGCGGCCTGGCCGGCTACGGTATTGGACGAAGTGACATAGGGATAGGTGCCGTGATCGACGTCGAGCATGATGCCCTGGGCGCCTTCGAACAGAATCCGTTTCCCGGCGCGCTTGGCCTCGTCGAGGATCTGCCAGACGGAGGCGGCATAGGGCAGAATCTTCGGTGCGAGGCTGAGCAATTCCTCCAGCATCGGCCCGGGAGCGACCTCAGGCAGACCGAGGCCGCGCAGCAAGGCGTTGTGATGCACAAGCAGGGTGTCGATCTTCGTCGGCAGGCTGCCGGGGTCGGCGAGATCGCAGACCCGGATCGCACGGCGGCCGACCTTGTCCTCGTAGGCAGGGCCGATGCCGCGCCCCGTAGTGCCGATCTTGGCGGCGCCGCTGGCGGCGGATTCCCGCGCACGGTCGAGCGCCCCATGCAGGGGAAGAATCAGCGCCGCATTCTCGGCGAGTTTCAGCGTCTCGGGCGAGATCGCGACGCCCTTGGCCGCGATGCCGTCGATTTCGGCCAGCAGCGCCCAGGGATCGACCACCACGCCATTGCCGATCAGCGAGAGCTTGCCGCGCACCACCCCGGAGGGCAGCAGGCTCAGCTTGTACTGGACGCCATTGATGACGAGGGTATGGCCGGCGTTGTGACCGCCCTGGAAGCGGACCACCAACTCGGCCCGGTTCGAGAGCCAGTCGACGATCTTGCCTTTGCCTTCATCGCCCCATTGGGCGCCGATCACGGCAACGTTGGCCATGTGTGCTCCGTGGTTTCTGGATAAATATTCCGCAAACGCCGCCGCAAGCGCAGCGGCGGCACTATGTCAGATCGATGACGGTGCCGTCGAGAAGGACATGCCTGCAGCCCAAGCGGATCGCCTCAGCGCGAACGTCGACGATCGGCTCCAGGCCGAACACCGTCGCGAAGCCCTGCGCCTGAAAATCCGACGCCGTCTGCCGAGGCGTACCGAGCGGCAGGAACAGTCGCGGCTTCGCGGCCGGCGCCGGGATCGCATGGATCACGGTGTCCATATACAGGGTAAATCCGGTCGCCGGCTCGGGCTGCTCGCCGGCCTGGGCGAGATAGCGGCCGCCGCGTCCGAGTTCACCGCGGATGCCGCGGGCGAACAGGCTGAAGCTGACGCCGGTGTGGTATTCGAAGCCGCGGTTTTCGACGGGATCGATGGTGATGCTGAGATCGGGGAGCGCGGCCTGGACCAGCGCGACCACCGTTCGCAACCGCCCCAGCTCCGCCGCCGCGTCATCGGGCAGCGCCAGGTTCGCAAGCTGCGCCATGCAGGCATCGGCGGGTCCCGCGGAATGCATCAGCCGCCCGAGGATTTTGGCGGTATCGCCGCCGAGCGCTGCGATGGAAGCGGCATCCTTGTGGTCGAGCGCCTCGCGCGCCGTCGCGGCCGTCGCTTCGTCGACGCCCAGCTGGCGCAGGATGACGGGCACCAGCACCGGCATGGTGAGGTCGACCGAAAGCCCGCTCGCGCCAAGCTGCAGCAAGGCATCGGCAGCCAGGATGACCACCTCGGCGTCGGCCGTGGGCGCCGACGCGCCGATCAGCTCGGCGCCGACCTGGGAGAACTGGCGCTGTTGCCGCAGCTGGCTGCCGCTGACGCGGAGCACGTCGCCCGAGTAGCTGAGCCGCAACGGCCGGGCGGATTTGGTTAGACGGGTCGTAGCGATACGCGCGATCTGCAACGTCATGTCGGCGCGGACGCCGATCATCCGCTGCGAAATCGGGTCCATCAGCCGGAAGGTATCCGAGCCCATCGCCGCGCCGTTGCCGCCGAGAAGGCTGGTCTCGAATTCCAGCAGCGGCGGCACGACCCGCTCATAGCCGTGGCTCGCCAGAATGGCGGTGAGGCGGTGGACGACATCGGCCTCGATCTGGGCATCAGGCGGAAGCACGTCACGCAGGCCGGGCGGCAGCAGGGCCGGGTGCAGGATCTCGATCATGACGCCCGAAATACCCGGTTTGCCGGGCCGCGGCAATGGGAAGAGCTTGGCGGTCCGCATCCCGGCGCCGGACGATCCAGCCAAGGACTTCGAGATGTGATCCGCGCCGTTTGGCCATCAACGCCTTGACCGCACTTGCCGATCGGTCCAACCGTATCGAGTAGGTGACGTGATGAAGTCGTCGCCGTCACAATCCCGACTACGACCTCAGGAAGTTCCGAGACTGTCTGTCAGATGAAATATCGTCACCGCACCCGTCGGCGTCCGGCGCAAGGGGCAACCTTCGGCGGACGGGTCGCGTTCGCCGTACGGTTCCTGGCAGCGCTCTTTGCGTTGGCCGGCCTCGATGCGGTCGCGCCGGCCCCGGCAGGGGCGGCCAGTCTCACAGTGCAGATCAACGACGATACCGGGCATCCGCTGCCCTTCGCGGTCGTCGGGCTGATGGCTGCCGATGGCAGCGTGCCTCGGGTGAGGCCGCCGGCCGGCCTTACCGCGACGATCATCGATCAGCGCGACGAGACATTCGTGCCCTATGTCGTCGCGATCACCAAGGGTGGCTCCGTGACCTTCCGCAACAGTGATACCACGAGACATCACGTCTATACCTTTGCCCCGATTCATCCGTTCGAGTTCATCTTGAAGCCTGGCGACGTCTCGCCGCCGCAAGTCTTCGATAAGCCCGGGATCGCGGCGATCGGCTGCAACATCCATGATCATATGATCGCCTATGTCTATGTCAGCGATACGCCGCTCGTGGCGGTCAGCGGTCATGACGGCAAGGCTGTGATCGCTGACGTGCCGCCGGGACGCTATGCGGTCCAGGTCTGGTATCCGCAATTGAAACCGGGAATCACCGTGGCCCCGGTGACCGCGGTCATCGCCGCCATTCCTGTCGATCTGACCGTCCCTGTCCCGGCGATCCCGTTCGTCGACGACATGATGGACGGGATGAACTGAAGCAGAGAGACGCAGGTTGAATTTCGGACGCCGCCTTGCCCTGTTCCTGGTTGTGGCCCTGATCCTGATCCAGGGTCTGACCGCGGCGTCGGTATACCAGTTGCTTCATGCCTCCCTGGTGGCAGCGGGCAAAAAGCAGTTGAAGGGCTCCGAAGCGCTGCTGCTGCGGCAGTTGAGCGAGGTCGAGCGCCAGATCTCGGCGAGCGTGAAGGTCCTGACCCTCGACTTCGCGCTGCGCCAGTCGATCGCCGAGCACGACCACGACACCGTGATCTCGGCGTTGCGCAACGATGGCCGGCGCGTGGGCGCGACCCGGATGTTCCTGATCGATCTCGACGGCCGGATCAGCGAGGACACTGCCAGGCTCGCAAACCCGGGCGCCGCGTTCGACTATCCCGAGTTGCTCAAACGGGCGATCGAGCGGGGCCGGGCCGGTTCGGTCGTCACCATCGGCAATCAGGTCAACTGGATCATCCTGGTTCCCATCCTTGCGCCGACCCCGATCGCGTTCGTCGCCGCCGTGATCCCGCTCGACGATCACGTCTTGCGCCGCATGGAGGAACTCGGCGCCCTGCCGCGCACCATCGGCCTGTTCATCGCGACGCCGACGCAATGGCTGCCGGTCGCCGGCACGGACGCCGCCGCGATGGTCGCGCTCCTGCCGCCGCCGGGGTCGATGCTCGATCCGGAGCCGACGATCGTGTCGTTTCAAGGCGAGGAAGACCTGTTCCTAGCGACGCAATTGGTCACGCCGACCGTCGACCGCCGGGTCGTTGCCGTGCTCTCCTATCCGGTAACGGAGGCGCTGCGCCAGTTTCAGGGCATCACGCTGTCGTTGTTCGGCCTCCTCCTCGCCGGGCTCATACTCGCCTTGGGCGGCGCCTGGATGATTGCGCGCGGCGTTTCACGACCGATCGAGCAGCTCGCGGCGCAGACTCGGCGCATTGAGGCCGGCGATTACACGCCGCCCGAGCCGGTCATCGCCCGGGATGAGATCGGTCAGCTCAGTACGGCCTTGCGTAGCATGACCCTGGCGATCCGCGAGCGCGAGGAACACATCCGCCATCAGGCCAGCCACGATGTCACGACTGGCCTGCCTAATCGGCTCGCACTTGCTGAAACCATGGCTCAGCTGATCGGCGAAGGCGGCGGGGCGGTGATCGCGATCGGGCTGGTGCGCTTGCAGGAGGTCGCCAATACCGTCGGTAGGGAGATCGCCGATCACCTGATGCGTGATGCCGGGGCTCGGCTCGGCGGCGTCGCCGGCATTTCCGAACTCGGCTGCATCGGCGAGCGCACCTTCGCCGGCTTCGCGTGGGGGTTGGATCAGGTGCAGGCGATGCAGCTGGGGCAACAGATCATCGAAGGCTTCGATCTGCCGTATCGCGAAGGTGACCTGACGATCGACGCCGCCGCCGCGGTCGGCATCGCGCTCGTGCCCGCGCACGGCACGGAGCCGCTCAGGCTGCTGCGTCATGCCGAGGTCGCCTTGCAGTCGGCGCTGGTCGCGGAAAGTCGACTGGTCATCTACGATCCGGCGGCCGATCCGCATCGACCCGATCGTCTCTCCCTGATGAGCGAGCTTCGCGACTCGCTCGAACAGGGGCATCTGCAGCTCTACTACCAGCCCAAGCTGGATCTCGAAGCAGGAGAGGTCGGCGGGGCCGAAGCGTTGGTCCGCTGGATCCATCCGCGGCGCGGTTTCGTGCCGCCCGACCTGTTCATCGGCCTCGCCGAGGAAACCGGCAATATCCAACGCCTGACCCGTTGGGCGCTGGATTCCGGCATCGCCCAGGCGGCGCGCTGGCACGCGATGGGCTATGCGTTGCGGATTTCGATCAATCTGTCGGTGCGAGATCTCTCTGACCCGGATTTGCCGAAATATGTCGCCGATCGGCTCGCGACCTATGCGCTGGCGCCGGAATATCTGGTCCTCGAGGTGACGGAGAGCGCGATCATGGGCGAGCCGGACGCAGCGATCGCGGTGCTCCGCGAACTCGCCAATACCGGTATCGCCCTGTCGATCGATGATTTCGGCGTCGGCCAATCGTCGCTGGCCTATCTACGCCGCCTGCCGGTCAAGGAATTGAAGCTCGACAAGACATTCATCCTGAAGCTTGCGGGCAGCCAGGCGGATCGGGCGATCGTGCGCGCGGTGACGGAACTCGGCCATAATCTGGGGTATAAGGTCACCGCCGAGGGCGTCGAGGACGAGGAAACGCTCTATGCGCTGCGCTATCTCGGCTGCGATTTCGCCCAGGGATACCACTTGGCCAAGGCATTGCCGGTCCCCCAATTCGAAGTCTTCCTGCGGGAGTCGCGCTGGGGCGCGAAGCGGCTGGATACCGGCCCCGCGCTTGCACCAGAAGAGCGGGACGGCTAGGGTTCGCAACGACTTTTCGTTCCCTAAGCCATTGGTTGTGCCACCGCTATGTACACGCTCCTCAGTCTGGTAAATGAAATTATTCATCTCTACATCATCGTTATGATCGCGCAGGTCGTTCTGAGCTGGCTCGTCGTGTTCGGCGTGGTCGACCGCTACAACCGAATCGTCGTGACGGTCGGCGATACGCTCTTCAAATTGACCGAGCCAGTGCTGGCGCCGACGCGCCGGATGCTCGACCGGATCGGTCTCGGATCTACCGGTATCGATTTCTCGCCGCTGATCGTGATCCTGCTCCTGTCGTATATTCCGTCGTTTCTGGAGGAGATGCTGCTGCCGGTGGCGGCGCCCTACATCCGCTAAGCGAGGAGGATTGCCAAGATGGATGACCAGACGCGCATCGAACTCGAGGCCGCGGCCTTCCGCCGCCTCGTCGCCCATCTTCAGGCGCGCACCGACGTGCAGAATATCGATCTGATGAATCTCGCGAATTTCTGTCGCAACTGCCTGTCGCGCTGGTATCGCGAGGCCGCAGAGGAGCGCGGCGTGCCGTTGACAGATCCCCAGGCCCGCGAGATCGTCTACGGCATGCCTTATGACGTCTGGAAAGCCACCTACCAGACCGAGGCGACACCGGCGCAGGAGGCCGCCTTCAAGGCGACGCACAAGGACTGACATTCATGGTATTGGCTAAGTACCTGTCACCATAAGCACGGAAATTAACCGTGATATATAACGTTTGGCGATCTGAATTCTGTCGGAGTGCGTGCTTCTGGCCACACGTGGCTCGACCTGCCGAGCCGAGTATATGCGGGAGAGATCGACCGAGCCAGCCGAGCATCTCGATAATACGCATCCGTAGGACACCAACCGGGTAGAC
>CAIUCF010000823.1 GCA_903897565.1 uncultured Rhodospirillales bacterium
CTAAACAGATAGTCCCGCGTGGCCATTGTCGCGCGACCACCCTCGCTCGCCCAAATCCCGACAGGAGACCCATAATGCCCCAACGTATCCTCATCATCGGCGCCGGCTTTGCCGGCATGTGGGGCGCGCTCAGCGCCGCTCGCGCCCTCGATCTCGCCGGCCGGGCCGATGGCGCGGTCGAGATCGTGGTCATCGCCCCCGAGCCCTTCCTGCATATCCGCCCGCGGCTCTACGAGAACGATCCCGCGAGCATGAAGGCGCCGCTCTCCGCGCTCTTCGCCGCCGTCGGCGTGCGCTTCATCCAGGGCGCGGTCGAACAGATCGACGTTGACGCCAAGACCGTTTTGACGCGCGACGGCGCAGGTGTCGGGTCGACGCTCGGCTATGACCGGCTGGTGCTGGCGAGCGGCAGCCGCCTCTTCCGGCCGGCGATCCCGGGGCTCGCGGAATTCGCCTTCAGCGTCGATCAGACCGACGAGGCTGCAGCCCTCGAGGCGCATCTCCATGGACTTGCAGCCCGCCCGGCAACGCCCGCCCGCAATACCGTCGTGGTCGCCGGTGGTGGCTTCACCGGGATCGAGACCGTCGCTGAAATGCCGGCCCGCTTGCGCAGCATTCTCGGCACCGACAGCGCCGTCCGCGCCATCGTCGTCGAGCAGGCACCCGCGATTGGTCCCGATCTTGGCCCCGGGCCGCGGCCGGTCATCGATACCGCCCTGGATGCCGCCGGTGTCGAACGGCGCCTCGGCGTCGCCGTGGTCGCGATCGACCGCAACGGCCTGACCTTGAGCGATGGCGAGCATATCGCAGCCGAGACCGTGATCTGGACGGCCGGTGCCCGCGCACAGGCCCTGACCGCGCAGATCCCCGGCGAGCGCGATCGCTTCGGCCGGCTCCATGTCGACCGCGATCTGCGCGTGCCCGGCGTCGCCGGCGTCTTCGCCACCGGCGACGTCGCCCATGCCGCGACCGACGATATCGGCAATGTCGCCGCGATGTCGTGCCAGCACGCCATGGCGCTCGGCCGCTCTGCGGGCCACAACGCTGCCAACGACCTGCTCGGCCTGCCGCTGCGACCGTACGAACAGATCAAATACGTGACCTGCCTCGATCTCGGACCCTGGGGTGCGGTCTATACCGAAGGCTGGGAGCGCGCGGTGACGCTGGAGGGCAAGGTGGCCAAGGATCTCAAGCACCAGATCAACTCGGAATGGATCTACCCGCCGCCGGCCGACCGCGCGGCGATCTTCCAGGCCGCCGATCCGGCGCGGCTGGTCGTCGCCTGAAGATAGGAGGATCGGGCCGTTTGGGACGGCCCGATCCTTGCACTCAAGGCCTGATCGCGCCACGGTGACAAGCCGCTGCACATCGTCGTCGCCCGCAGAGGTCAGGAGAGTTCATGCCCACCGAAATGCGCCAGATCGCATTCCAGCAACAGGAAGTCGCCCGAGCGCTGCTCGACTACGATCGGCGGCGCGACAACAAGTTTCCCCCTGGCAATATCCGCACGATCGAGATCGAGGAAGAGCCGGAGATCCGCGCGAGCGTGACGATAGAGGGGATCAAGGGCGATATGACCACGGTCACGATCAGCGCGGAAATCCTGGCCGCGTCATTGATCCTGTTCTGCATCAACCACAAGATTCCGATACCGGTCGAGGCGACCAAGCGGCTGCAGAAGGTCGGCGACGGCGTCGCCCTCTTCGTCGTCAAGCGGCACAAGACCGCCGGCAAGCCGCAATAGGGGCGGCGCCGAGCCGTTCCCTTTCCCAGCCTCACTCAACGAACGTGATCGGGGAGCTCCGCGAGACTGTGCAGGGTGGCGGACAGGATGCCGGGGAGCCGTTCACGCGGGCGGCCCGCGCGATTGCACCAGAACACCTGCATGCCGAAGGTCGCCGCGGCCTGAGCGTCCCAGCCATTGGCCGAGACGAAGCCGATCGCCCCCGCTGGCAGCCCGAGTCGATCGAGTGCGAGCTGGTAGACCCTGGGATCGGGCTTGAAGCAGCCGACCTCGGCGACCGAGAGGATGGCTGAAAAATAGCCGGACAACCCCGAAGCCGCGACGACCGCGTCGAGCATATCGGGCGAACCATTCGATAGAATCGCCATCGGAATGCCGGCCCCCTGCAGCCTTTCCAGGGTGGCGCGGATTTCCGGAAACGGCGAGAGCCGGCGGTAATTCGCCAGCAGATATTCCCGCAGCACCACTGCATCGCCGCGGCCGCTGGCGTCGAGCGCGTAGTCGAGCGCCTCGGCGGTGATCTGCGAGAACGGGACGTAGCGGCCCTGCAGCGAGCGCAGCCAGGAATATTCCAGCTGTTTCGCCCGCCACAGGGTGCCGAGGCTGTCGGCTTCCGCCGCGGAGATGCC
>CAIUCF010000824.1 GCA_903897565.1 uncultured Rhodospirillales bacterium
GACAATTTCCGGGTTTCGATCGGCGGCATCGGCGGCTGCTCGGTCCGCTTCGTCTAATCAAACGCATCCAAGCCTATAGATAGGGACACGACGCATGACCCTCGCCCCCTCCATCATCGCCTCGCTGGCGGAATATCTCGAAAACGCCGAGCTGAATGCCCGCGACGTGCCGATGATCACCATCGAACATCCGACCCTCGATCTCGGCGACGCCTATGCGATCCAGGATGAAATCTGGCGCCGCAAGACCGCGCGCGGCACCCGCATCGTCGGCTTCAAGGCCGGCCTGACCTCGCGCGCCAAGATGAAGCAGATGGGCGTCGACCAGCCGTCGCGCGGCTTCCTCGCCGATTACTTCGCGATCCCCGATGGCGGCGAAGTCGCGGTCAGCACCATGATCCACCCGCGCGTCGAGCCCGAGATCGCCTTCGTCACCAAGCATGCGCTGCGCGGCCCCGGCTGCAACATCGCCAACGTCCTGGCGGCGACCGATTTCGTGCTGCCGGCGATCGAGGTCATCGATTCGCGCTACCAGAACTTCAAGTTCGACATGAACAGCGTGATCGCCGACAACTCCTCGTCCTGCCGCTTCGTCCTCGGCGGCCGGCCGCGCTCGGTGAGCGAGCTCGACCTGCGCACCCTCGGCATGGTGTTCGAGAAGAACGGCCTGCCGCTCGCCTATGGCGCCGGTGCCGCGGTCTATGGCCATCCGGCGGCTGCGGTGGCTATGGTGGTGAACCTGCTCGGCGAGCGGGGTCACGAGGTCCCGGCCGGCTCGATCATCATGTCGGGGGGCGCGACCGAGGCCTTCGCCGTCGCCCCGGGCGACGCCGTCAATCTGCGCGTCCAGGACCTGGGCAGCGTCTCGATCCGCTTCACCTGAGCGGGCCGAGGGTCATGACCGAAGACGCGATCATCGTCGGCGCCTCCGGCGCGCTCGGCTTCGAGATCACGCGGCGCCTGGTGGCGCGGGGGCTGCGGGTGATCGCGGTCGGCCGCAATGCCGGATCGCTCGATGAGCTCGTGGCCAAGGTCCCGGGCGTCGCGCCTTGCGTCGCCGATATCGCCAGCGACGACGCGATCGCCGTCGTCGCCGCGGCGATCAAAAACCCGGTGCGGATCCTGGTCCATGCCCCCGGCGTGCCGGTGGCCGGCGGTGTGTTGACCGCGCCGACGGCGGCGCTGGCCGAGGCCGTCAACATCAAGGTCGGCGGCTTCCTGCGCATCATCCGCGCCGCCGATCCGCATCTCGTCAAGAGCTCGCGGCTGGTGGCGATCGGCGGTCATTACGGCACCGAGCCGACCGCCTATGCGGCAGCCCCAGGCGTCGCCAATGCCGCGCTCGCCAATCTGATCCGGCAGCTGAGCTGGGCCTATGGCCCGCGCGGTGTCACTGCCCATCTCGTCGCGCCCGGCCCGGCCGATACCGAGCGGATGCGCAATGTCGCGGTCGCCCGCGCCGCCCAGAGCGGCAGCACGGTCGAGGCCATGCTCGAAGAGTTGCGCATGGATTCGGCGATCCGCGCCTTCACCACCCCGGAGCAGGTCGCCTGGGCGGTGGCGTTGCTGGCCGATCCCGAGGCCGATGCGCTTGCAGGTTCGGCGCTGATGCTGGATTCTGGTCGTCGCCGCGGCTTGCCGTGAATGTGGTATCGATGACTATATGACGATCAAGCCTCCCCCTTGAGGGGGGAGGTTGGTGGGGGTGATGTTTCGGCCGCGCTCGGTCTCGACGGAGACATCACCCCCACCCTACCCCTCCCCCCTCAAGGGGGAGGGAACAA
>CAIUCF010000825.1 GCA_903897565.1 uncultured Rhodospirillales bacterium
GGCGTAATTCGTCAGATCGATTCGCGCCATGCTGCCGTCGGTCGAGACGAAGGCAAGCACCATCAGGAAGTTGTTGGACGACTTGGTAACGCGCGCGCCCTGCTGCTGGACTTCCTGTGGCAGCAAGGGGGTCGCGAGTTGCAGCTTGTTCTGCACCTGGACCTGGGCGATGTCGGGGTTGGTGCCGGCCTGGAAGGTCAGGGTAATGGTGGTCTGACCGGTATTGTCGCTGGTCGAGGACAGATAGAGCAGATGGTCGAGGCCGCTCATCTGCTGCTCGATCACCTGGGTCACCGTGTTCTCGACGGTCTTCGCCGAGGCGCCGGGATAATTGGCCGTGATCTGGATCGTCGGTGGCGCGATCGTCGGGTATTGCGAGACCGGAAGGTTCAGAATCGAGGCGCCGCCCGCCAGCATGATCACAATTGCGATCACCCAGGCGAAAATCGGCCGGTCGATGAAGAAATTGACCATGACGGCGTCCTCGTTACGGCTTGGACGCGGGAGCGCTCGCGGGGGGGGCGGTCGGCGGGTCTTCGACCGGTTTGACCGGCATGCCGGGGCGGACGAACTGGATGCCGCGGACGATCACGCGCTCGCCGGCCTTGACGCCGCTTTCGACGATCCAGTTGGCGCCATAGGTCTGGCCGGTGACGAGCTTGCGCAGCTCGACCTTGTTGTCGGCATCGACGACAAGAGTGGTCGGGTCGCCTTTGGCGTCGTGGGTCACAGCGATATCCGGGACGAGGATCGCACTCGGGCTGATGCCCTCGACGAGCTTCGCGTGCACGAACATGCCGGGGAGGAGGAGGTAGTCGGGGTTCGGATAGACGGCCCGCAAGGTCACGCTGCCGGTACCCTGGTCGACCGTGATGTCGGAAAACTGGAACTGCCCGCCGAGCGGATAGGTAGACCCGTCATCGAGCGCCAGGGTGACCTTGACGCCGTCGGGACCTGCCATCGCGACCTGGCCGCTCGCCGCTTCACGACGCAGGCGCAGCAAATCGGATACCGATTGTGCGATGTTGACGTAGACGTGGTCGACCTGCTGAATCGTCGACATCAAGGTCGCCGCGCTGGCCTGGACGTAGCCGCCGACCGTGACGTCGGTCAAACCGATGCGCCCGGAGATCGGCGCGCGAACCTCGGTATAGCCGAGATTGATGCGCGCGGTTTCGACCTGGGCTTTGGCGGCGGCGACATCGGCGGCGGCCTGGCCGGAGGATGCCGTCGCGTTGACATAGTCCTGCTTGCTGACGGCATTGGCCGCGACCAGCACCTTGTAGCGCGCGGCCTGGGCCTGCGCCGAGGTCAGCGCGGCTTTCGCCTTCTCCAGGGTGGCGAGCGCGGAATCGAGCGCGGCCTGATAGGGCGCCGGGTCGATCTGGTAGAGGACCTGGCCTTCTTTGACGTCGCTGCCTTCGACGAAGAGGCGCTTGAGCACGATGCCATCGACCCGCGCGCGCACTTCCGCAACCAGGAATGGGGTGACGCGACCCGGCAGATCGGTCGTGACGGTGACCGCGCTGGGCGCGACGGTGACGACGCCGACTTCGGGGGGCGCCGGCGCGGGGGGTGGGGCGGGCTTGTCGCAACTCGCGAGCAGCAACAGGGCGAGACCGGCGTGGATGACCCCGAACGCGGCGCGGGAATTGGCCTTGGTTGAGGTCAAGGGATGTGCAAACATTGACACTCTCGATTGCCTTCAGAAAACGCGACGGTTTCGCGAGAGAACCGTATAGGGTTTCGGATCGTCGTCAAATGCGCGGTTTGCATGACATGCAGAACTTGACAACCGGGGTGGTGACCTACATTTAAAAACCCGCGAGTTTCCAAAATGTAAATCAATAACCCCGTAGTGGGCAGCGTTCGGGAGAGTTGGCGAGCGATGGGCGAACGGCAAGGGGATGCCCCGGTCAGGAAGCGTGCCGGCCCGCGGCGTGGCGGTGTCCTCGCCGGCGTGCCGTCGCCGCCCGATGACGACGCCCGTCGGCGCCACGTCATTTCGGCGGCGGAAGCGGTCTTTCTGAACAAGGGATATTACCTCGCGCGGATGGATGATATCGCAACCGCCGCGACCATGTCGAAGCGGACAATTTATCAAATGTTCGCGTCCAAGGAGGCCTTGTTCGAGGCGCTCCTGGTCGACCGTATGCCGCCGCCCCGGCAATGCGAGTTGAATTCGAGCCGACCGCTCGAAGTCGCGATTGCCGAACTGCTGCTCGACTGCTCCCTATGGATACTCTCGCCCGAAAGTGTGGCGATAACACGGCTGATCATGGGCGAATATTCGCATAGCCCCGAACTCGGGCGATTGTTGAAGCGGTTGGGCTATAAGCGCTTCGTCGCCACGCTGGAGAAGGGACTTTCCCTGCTCGCGGAAACCGGGCGCTATCATTTCGATGACCTTGAAGTGGCCGCGAAAATGCTGATCGGCATGGTCGTCGGCGATTTCCATCACAAACTCCTGATCGGGGTCTGCCGGTCGGTGGCCAAGCCGGCGATCAAGCGCCGCGTGCACGCCGCGTTGGCGATATTTCTTGCGGGGGCGAAGAGCAATGCAGCGCCGCCGGATTAGGGAACGAGGGGCTCGCGCCACTGAGCCCGGTTATTGTGCAGTGCGACAATTCTGCCAAGAAAGCAAAAAAAATGGCAAGAGCCTCTAAGGGGTCTTGCCATTGTGCGCTGCGGCATCTAGATTTTTATCAGTCGATAATTGGTTGGCTCCGATCTTCGACTGTGGTTCCTCCCTAGACTTGGTGCCGTGCCTCTTGGGGGTGCGGTACCCTTCTTTTGTTGAGACCCTACGGCACTTTGTCGCGGGCGTCATCACTGTTTTTTACATCAGACGAATATTTTTTCGAGCGCTGCCGCGACCTACCGCGTCTCGGCGAAGCGTGGACAGTGCCGGGGCAATTCCCTAAAGTCCCGCGCGACAGCGCCGACACGGGTTCGGCCGACATGAAGAGCGGTTCCTCCTGATGCGTCTGACCTCCTATTTCCTCCCCACCCTGCGCGAAACGCCGAGCGAAGCCCAGATCGTCTCGCATCGCCTGATGCTGCGCGCCGGCATGATCCGGCAGTCGAGCGCCGGGATCTATTCCTGGCTGCCGCTCGGCTTGCGGGTTTTGCGCAAGATCGAGACGATCGTGCGCGAAGAGCAGGATCGGGCAGGGGCTATCGAGCTGCTGATGCCGACGATCCAGCCGGCCGAGCTGTGGCGCGAGAGTGGTCGCTACGACGACTACGGCAAGGAGATGCTGCGCATCACCGACCGCCACGAGCGCGAGATGCTGTACGGGCCGACCAACGAGGAACTGGTCACCGACATCGTCCGCGGCACGATCAAGAGCTATCGCGACCTGCCGAAGAATCTCTATCACATCCAGTGGAAGTTCCGCGACGAGGTGCGGCCGCGCTTCGGCATCATGCGCGGGCGCGAATTCCTGATGAAGGACGCCTATTCCTTCGATCTCGAC
>CAIUCF010000826.1 GCA_903897565.1 uncultured Rhodospirillales bacterium
AAGTCCGCGGTCGTGACACCGAGATAGCTGGTGGCACCCGTTCCCCATTTTTCCTTGATCGAGATACCGCCGCGCCCGCGCAGATCCATGCGCGAGTAATTGCCGTCGACCGCGTCGAAACCGGTCGCGAAGATCAGTACGTCGAGGGGATAATCGCCGCCTGCCGTGCGGACTCCCTCGGGTGTGATCTCGGTGATCGGCTCGGCATTGATGTCGACCAGGCTGACATTGTCGCGGTTGAAGGTCTCGTAATAGCCGCCATCGCAGAGCGGTCGCCGGGCGTAGAGTTCGGTGGGCGTCAGTTTTTTGGCTGTTTCCGGATCCTTCACGATCTCCTTGATCTTGGCGCGGATGAAGGAGGCCGCGGCTTCGTTGGCCTCGCGATCGGTGGCAATGTCGCAGAAGGTGCCGAACATGAACCGGAACCCGCCGCCGGCGTCCCAGGACTCCTGAAACACTCTTTGCCGTTCCTCTTCGGAAACACTCATGGCGGGAACTTTGCTCTCGCTGAAACCGAAGGCGACCATGGATTCACGTGCGTCTTTCCAGATCTGCGGATAGCTAGCCTTGATCTCGCGGACATAATCGTCGGAAAGCGGGCCATGCTGCGCAGGGACGCTGTATTGCGGGGTCCGCTGGAACACCGTGAGGTGCTTTACGATCGGCCCGAGTTCGGTGACGACCTGGACCCCGGTCGATCCGGTGCCGATCAGGCCGACGCGCTTGCCGGTGAGATCGACGCCCGCCGGCCAATTGCCGGTGTGATACTGCGCGCCCTTGAAGCTCTCGCGGCCTTTGATCTTCGGAAGATTGGTCGCGGACAGGAGGCCGAGGGCGGTGACGAGATATTGCGTCGTCAGCTTTTCGCCGCTGTCGGTTTCGAGCTCCCACAGGTTGGTCTGCTCGTTGAAATGAGCTCGGGTAACGCCGGTCTTGAACTGGAAACTGCGACGCAGATCGAAGCGATCGGCCACATGCTCGAGATAGGATAGGATCTCGGGCTGTCTTGGGTAGCGCTCGCTCCACCGCCAGTCCTGAAGCAAGTCGTCACTGAAGGAATAATTGTAGACGAAGCTGTCGGAATCGGACCGGGCGCCGGGGTAGCGGTTCCAATACCAGGTGCCGCCGACACCGCCGGCCCGATCGAAACCGCGGACATTCATGCCGAGCTGGTCCCGCAGCTTGTGTATCATGTAGAGCCCGCCGAAGCCGGCGCCGATAACGACGGCGTCGTAATCTCGCTTGGGTTCCTGTGATTGCGCCATGTCCGTCTCCCTTTTTATGATTTTCTTGGCCTGCTCCTCGTGGAGCTGTTCTTTAGGCTGGGTCGTGGTTCAGAACGATCTCGGCATCCCGAGGATATGCTCGGCGATATAGCTGAGGATCAGGTTGGTGGAGATCGGCGCGACCTGGTAGAGCCGGGTCTCGCGGAATTTGCGCTCGACGTCGTATTCATGGGCGAAGCCGAAGCCGCCATGGAACTGGATGCAGGCGTTCGCCGCCTCCCAACTCGCCTTGGCGGCCAGGTATTTCGCCATATTGGCTTCGGCGCCGCAGGGCTGGTGAGCATCGAACAGGGTACAGGCCTGCCAGCGCATCAGGTTGGCGGCCTCGACCTCGATATAGCTCTCGGCGATCGGGAATTGCACACCCTGGTTCTGGCCGATCGGCCGGCCGAAGACGACGCGTTCGCCGACATATTTGCTCACCCGGTCGACGAACCAATAGCCGTCGCCGATGCATTCGGCGGCGATCAGGGTGCGCTCGGCGTTGAGTCCGTCGAGGATGTATTTGAAGCCCTGGCCTTCCTGGCCGATCATGTTCTCGGTCGGGATCTCGAGGTTCTCGAAGAACAGCTCGTTGGTCTCGTGATTGACCATGTTGCGGATCGGCCGGACCGTCATGCCGCTCTATTCCGCCTGGCGCAGATCGACCATGAAGATCGACATGCCTTCGGACTTCTTCTTGACCTCGGCAAGCGGCGTGGTGCGGGCGAGCAGGATCATCCAGTCGGAGTGCTGGATGCGCGAGATCCAGACCTTCTGGCCGTTCACGACATAACGGTCGCCGCTCGCGCTCTTGACCGCGGTGGTCTTGATCTTGGTGGTGTCGGTGCCGGTGCTGGGCTCGGTGACGCCCATCGACTGCAGCCGCCACTCGCCGCTCGCGATCTTCGGCAAATAGAGCTGCTTCTGCGCCTCGGAGCCATGCCGCAGCAGGGTGCTCATATTGTACATCTGGCCGTGGCAGGCGCCCGAATTGCCGCCCGAGCGGTTGATCTCCTCCATCACCACTGTGGCTTCGGCGAGGCCGAGGCCGGAGCCGCCGTATTCGGTCGGGATCATGGCGGCCAACCAACCGGCTTCGGTGAGGGCATTGACGAAGGCCTCGGGATAACCCCGCTCCTCATCGATCCTGCGGTGATATTCGCCGGGGAACTGGGCACAGAGCGCCCGCACCGCGTCGCGGATATCCTGGTATTGGTCGGGGGTATTCATCGGCATCGCGGGCTCTCCGGCTGCGGTCTCATAGGCTCAGGCGATCAGCGCGCGGGCGCGCGTCGCGAGATGGCCGAGGTGATTTTGCGACCACAGCGCCACGCTGCCATCGGCCTCCCGGCGGCCGCAGATCGTGAAGGACTGGGTATCGAATAGCGGGCTGATCGCTTTGAAATCGAACTCCTTGACGACGGCGCCGGGGCATTCGCGGCGGACGAGGTCCAGCAGCAGCGTGGCGTTCAGGGGACCATGGACGACCAGACCAGGATAACCCTCGACCTCCATCGCATAGGGGCGGTCGTAATGAATCCGATGACTGTTGAAGGTCAGCGCCGAATAGCGGAACAGCAGCACCGGATCGGGCACGATCTCGCGCGAGAAATCCGCGTCCATGGGCGCAGGGCTCGGCATGGGCGTCGGATCATCCGGTTTCGGATTGTCGCGAAAGACGAGGTCTTGCTCTTCTCGCACCGCGACCCCGCGCGGGGTTGCGATCTCATGGGTCAGGGTGACGAAGACCAGGGTGCCGCTGCGGCCCTGCTTGGCGTCGATCCGCTGGATGGTGGAGCGGCGAGAGACAGTGTCGCCGATGCGGATGGGCGAGTCGAACCACGTCCGTCCCCCGGCCCACATCCGCCGCGGCAGCGGGATCGGCGGCAGGAAATCGCCGCGCTTGGGATGGCCGTCGGGGCCGAT
Organism: uncultured Rhodospirillales bacterium; assembly: GCA_903897565.1. GTDB lineage: Bacteria > Pseudomonadota > Alphaproteobacteria > ATCC43930 > CGMCC-115725 > CAIXXC01. The sequence continues at coordinate 3,195 of CAIUCF010000826.1, forward strand.
CAGATGCGCCGGCGGCTTCGGCGTGAAGTAGGCCCAATGCCAGAGCGCCGGGAGATCCTGGCCGGGATCGGCGAGATCGAACGTCGCCGCCAGCCCGGCTACCGGCGCAGCAGTCACGATGTCATGGACGGTTTCGCTGCGGCCGAGCCAGCTCGAGAAATCCTGCTGCATCACGCCCTCTCGAAGATCGCGGCGATGCCCTGGCCGCCGCCGATGCACATGGTCTCGAGACCATAGCGCAGTTTGCGCCGCTGCATCTCGTGCAGCAACGTCGTCATGATCCGTACCCCCGTCGCGCCGACCGGGTGGCCGAGCGAGATGCCCGAGCCGTTGACGTTGAGACGATCTTCGAGCGCGTCGAGACTGCTGCCCCAGCCCTTGACCACGGCGAGCGCCTGGGCGGCGAAGGCCTCGTTCAATTCGATCAGCCCCATGGCATCGAGGCTGAGGCCCGTCTTCCGCATCAGCTTGGCGACGGCGGGGACAGGGCCGATCCCCATCGTCGCCGGCTCGCACCCGGTCACCGCCCAGCCCGCCAGAAAGCCCAGCGGTTCGAGACCGAGCCGCGCCAGTTGGTCCTCGGCGACGACCAGGCAGGCGGCGGCAGCATCGTTCTGCTGGCAGGCGTTGCCGGCGGTGACGGTGCCGCCCTTCATGATCGGCCGGAGCTTGGCGAGGCTGTCGAGGTCGATATCCGCGCGAATGCCTTCGTCGCGCGCGAAGATCACCGGGTCACCGCGCCGTTGCGGTACCGGGACCGGCACGATTTCCTCGGCGAACAAGCCGGCCGCCTGCGCGGCGGCCGCGCGACGATGGCTGCGCAGGGCGAAGGCGTCGGCATCCTCCCGCGCGATCGCGTAGTCGCGCGCCAGATTTTCGGCCGTCTCGATCATGCCGGAGATCACGCCGAAGCGCTCGACGGGCTGCGAGCGCTCGCGCCCGCGCTCCAGCCGGTCGTGGAATTTCACCGTGCCGGCGCGAGCGCCCCAGCGCATGTCGGTGGTATAGTATTCGACATTGCTCATGCTCTCGACGCCGCCGGCGAGCACGACGTCGGCGGCGCCGGTCTGCACCATCATCGCCGCCATCGCGATCGCCTGTACGCCGCTGCCGCAGCGGCGGTCGAGTTGCATGCCCGGCACCTCGATCGGCAGTCCGGCCTGCAACGCCACCCAGCGGCCGGTGCAAGGGGTCTCGCCGCTGGTATAGGACTGGGCGAAGATCACGTCCTCGATCAGGGCCGGATCAATGCCGGTCTTCGCCAGTACGGCGCGGGCGACGATGGCGCCGAGTTCCTCGACCGGCACGGCGCGGAGGGCACCGCCGAAGGCACCGGTGGCGGTGCGCAGCGGGGCGATGATGGCGGCTCTTCTCATCCGATACTCCTTCAGGCAGCCGGCGCGGGGATGCGTTCGAGCAACTGCCGCTTCAGCACCTTGCCCGAGCCGGTCATCGGTAGGGCGTCAATGGGGATGATCTGCGACGGTCGCTTGTAAGGCGAGAGCCGGTCGCGGAGATGGGCGTCCAGTGCGGCGCGATCGAGAACGCTGCCGGGCGTCGTCTCGACGAAGGCGACGACTTCCTCGTTGCCATCGGCCTCGCGGCGTCCGACGACGGCGGAGTTGTGGATGGCCGGGAAGGCGTTGAGCACGCCCTCGACCTCGGCGGGGTAGACGTTGAAGCCGGAGCGGATGATCAGCTCCTTGAGCCGGCCGACCACGAACAGCGCATCATCCGGTCCGAGATAGCCGATATCGCCGCTCGCGTACCAGCCGCCCGGACGCATGACCTGCGCCGTCGCGTCGGGATCGCGAAAATAGCCCCGCATCAGCCCCGGGCCGCGCATCCAGATCTCGCCGCGCTCACCGGGCTCCGCGTCGCGGTCGTCGGTGGCGATGATCCGCAGTTCTGCACCTTCGGCGGGATGACCGGCCGCGGTATCGTCGCGGGGCGCGTCGATCGCGGTAACGCAGAGCGAGCCGGCATACTCCGACATGCCGTAGCCATGATGCAGGGGGTGTCCGAACCGCGCCTCGATCACTCGTTTCAGGTCGAGATCGAGCGGACCGGCGCCGGTGTAGAGATAGCGAAGCGCGGGGGCCTCGGGGCGATCGATACCGAGCGTGTCGAGATGCGCGAGGACGCGGCCGTAGAAGGTCGGCGGCGCGAGCAGGTTCGAGACGCCGCCCTGGGCGAGCGCGTCGAGCACATCCTGCGGATCGAAGCGGCTGCGCATGACCAGCCCGGCGCCGACCAGAAGCGCCGACATCAGCACCGTGCCGAGGCCGAAAATATGGGTCATCGGCAGATAGGCATAGACGCGGTCCGCCGCGGTCAGCCGCCGCGATGCTGCCGAGACCCTCGCGAAATGCAGCAACCCGCAATGCGTGACCATCACGCCCTTTGAGGATCCCGTGGTGCCGGAGGTGAAGATGATCGCGGCGATCTCGCTCGCCGCCGGCTCCGGTTCAGCCATGGCGTCGCTGCGGATCGCGCTGCGCTGCAGCCCGGGGAGAACGGACGGCCGGGCGGGTTGCCGTCCGGCATGGTCGCGCGCGGCTTCCGAGACACCAGTGGTGTAATAGGTGACGCGGGGATCCGCCTTCGCCGCGAAGGCGGCGATTTCGGCCGGCGCCATGCGGGCGTTGACGCCACAGGACCAGGCGCTGACCCGGCTGCAGGCGATGATCAGCGCGATATGCTCGGGGCAGTTCTCGGCGATGATGAGGACTCGATCACCCGGCAGCACGCCGTCTTCGCGCAGTTCGGCCTCGATCTGATCGACGAGGCTGCCCAACGCCGCGACGCTGAAGGTTTCGTCCGGCAGGAACAGCAGCGGTGCATCCGGCGTCTGCGCCAGCCGCTGGTCGAAGATTTCGTTGAGGCGGGAAGGGGGCATGGCCCGGTCCGCCCGCGTCAGACCGGATCCCAGGTGAAGACGTCGCCGGAACGGTCGAGGGGATAGAACGCCGCTTTCAATGCCGGCAGGGCGTGGCTGGCGATCGTCTCCGGCGTCCAGCCCTCGCTGCGATGGACCGAGCGTTCCGGGCGCGGTTGGCTCATCAGGAAGATTTCATTGTTGCGCACGGCGAAGATCTGGCCGCTGACGTCGCGTCCGGCGTCGCTGGCCAGCGCCACCGCCAGCGGCGCGATCTTGGCAGGCGTCATCTGCTTCAGCCGCTCGACCCGCTGTTGCTCGGCCGGGGTTTCGGTCGGGATCGAGCCGATCATGCGGCTCCAGGCGAAGGGCGCGATGCAGTTGGAGCGCACGCCGAACTTGGCCATGTCGAGCGCAATCGATTTCGACAGCGCGGCGAGGCCGAGCTTGGCGGCGGCGTAGTTGGCCTGGCCGAAATTACCGATCAGACCCGAAGTCGAAGTCATGTGGACGTAGCAGCCCGAGCCTTGCTCCTTGAAATGCGGTGCAGCCGCGCGGCTGACGAAGAAACCGCCATAGAGGTGCACTTTGATGACCGCGTCCCATTCGTCGACCGCCATCTTGTGGAAGAAGCGGTCGCGCAGAATGCCGGCATTGTTGACCACGGTATCGATGCGGCCGAACGTATCGAGCGCCGTCTTGATGATGCCATGCGCGCTGACGGCGTCGGCGACGCTGTCGGTATTGGCGACGGCCTGGCCGCCCGCGGCGCGGATCTCGTCGACGACGCGCTGCGCCGGGCCGGTGTCGTTGCCTTCGCCGGCGACCGAGGCGCCGATATCGTTGATGACGAGCTTGGCGCCCGCCCGGGCCATCGCCAGCGCGATTTCGCGGCCGATGCCGCCGCCCGCTCCCGTGACGACGACGACCTGTCCTTCGACCATTCCCGTGGCGCTCATTGCTTCGCTCTCATTCTTGTTTTGGCCTCTGGTCGTATCCTAGGCACGCGGCCATACTAATTCCAATATCTATGGCAGATAGATCCATACATGGGATGTATCGATGGAACTCCGTCAGCTGAGCCAGTTCGTCGCCGTCGCCGAAATGCAGAGCTTCAGCCGCGCTGCAGAGCGGCTGTCGATGGCGCAGCCGCCACTCTCGGTGGCGATCCGCAAGCTCGAGGACGAGATCGGTGTGTCGCTGTTCGATCGCGGCGCCCGTGGGGTGCGCCTCACCGATGCCGGTGAGGCGGCGCTGGAGGCGGCGCGCAAATGCCTGCGCGAGGCCGACGAGGTCGTCTCGCTGGCGCGGATGGCGGCGAAGGGTGAGGCCGGATTGTTGCGGATCGGCTTCGTCGGTTCCGCGACCTTCGACGTGCTGCCGCGGCTGATCGAGGCGTTCAGCGAGCGCTATCCCAAGGTCCGGCTCGATCTGTTCGAGGCAGCCAATCTCGAGCTGCTGCAATCGGTGACCAACGGCCGCCTGCACCTCGCGATCCTCCGCGTGCCCACGGCGGCGCCGGCGGGGGTCAGCCTGCAGCTGATCGAGCAGGATGTCTTCTGCATCGCCCTGCCGGCACGCCATCCCATGGCGGGGCGAGAGAGTCTAGCCCTGGCCGAGCTCGCCGATGAAGCCTTCATCGGCTATGTCCCGGGGCGCGCCAGCACCCTTCACGCAGCGATGACCCAGCTCTGCCTGCAGGCGGGGATCATGCCGCGGATCACGCAGGAGGGTGTTCAGGTCCAGACCGTCATCGGGCTCGTCGCCAGCGGCCTCGGTGTGGCGATCGTGCCGGCGATCCACTCGCAGTACAGCTCGCGCCGTGTCGTGTTCCGGCCGATTCGCGACCTGCCGGCGGGGTCCGTTATCGGCATTTCGCTCGCCTATCCGACGACCCGGGAAACCGCTGCCGCGCGGCGCTTCCGCGAAATCGTCCGGGCGTTACCGCCAGATTCCGGGATGGGCGAGGAGGTGGGCTTACCGCGGTTGTAATCGCCGGGCGATCCGCCACCTAATGAAGGCGAGGTGCATTCCCCGCGCATTCAAGAAAGGCAAATCCATGTCTCGTATCGTCCGCTTCCACCGGACCGGTGGTCCAGAAGTCCTGCAAATCGACGAAATCGACCTCGGCGCTCCCGGCCCAGGCGAGGTCAAGATGAAGGTCCATGCGCTCGGCCTCAATCGCGCCGAAGCGATGTACCGCGCCGGCGCCTATCTCGAGCAGCCGAACGTGCCGTCGCGGCTCGGCTATGAAGCGTCGGGCATCGTCGAGGCCGTCGGCAGCGGCGTCACCGACCTGAAGCCGGGCGACGTCGTCAGCACGATTCCTGCCTTCTCCTTAAACCAGTACGGCGTCTACGGTGATACCACGATTGTCCCGGCGCATGCCGTCGCCAAGCATCCGACCAGCCTGTCCTTCGCCGAGGCCGCGTCCATCTGGATGCAGTACCTCACCGCCTATGGCGCGTTGGTACAGATCGGCAATCTCGCGAAAGGCGAGGCCGTGATCATCACCGCCGCGTCCAGCAGCGTCGGCCTGGCGGCAATCCAGATCGCCAACAGCCTGGGCGCGATCCCGATTGCGGCGACGCGGACCAGCGCCAAGCGCGCCGCCCTCGTCGAAGCCGGCGCGGCCCATGTCATCGCGACCGAGGAGCAGGATATCGCCGCCGAGGTCATGAAGATCACCGGCAAGAAGGGCGCACGCATGGCGTTCGACCCGGTCTGCGGGCCGGGTGTCGAGGCGTTGGCCGGAGCCCTCGGCGATCAGGGCATCCTGTTCTTGTACGGTGCGCTCGCGGGTGCGCCGACGCCCTTCCCGCTGTTCTCGGCCTTGTCGAAGAACCTCACGCTCCGGGGCTACACACTGTTCGCGGTCACGGGCGATGCCGGCCACATGGAACGCGGCAAGCGCTTCGTGTTCGACGGCCTGGCATCGGGCCATTTCAAGCCGATCATCGCGAAGACCTTTCCGCTGGAGCAGATCGTCGAATCGCATCGCTACCTGGAATCGAATGCCCAGGTCGGCAAGGTCGTCGTCACCGTGTAACCACGCCAGCGTGATCGCGGCGGGTATCCTCGTCGCGATCACGGCACGGCTAGTGCGACAAAATTTGTGCGCGGAATGAAAATTGGCCACTTGACCAATGTTTGGTCGTGACGTAGCGTTTCGGCCATGACGTCTGGGAACGTGGCCAGTCCGGAAACAGCCTTCCGGGCCTTCGTCGGTCGAACCCTCTAGAAGCATCCGGAGACCAATCATGTGCGGCATTGCGGGACGGATTTTAGCCAAGCCGGGAGACGTCGGGAGTGATCTCGTCGACCTGATGGATGCGCAGGCGCATCGCGGATCGGACAGCACCGGCTTTGCCGTCTACGGCATCCCCAGGGAGACCGGCTATATCGTCCGCGCGATGGGCTTCGATCGCCGCAAGCTTTCGGACGATCTCGAAGATTTCCGCCTGATCCTCAAGGACCACGGCGCCGATCTGCTCGAAGATCCGACCTGGGATCACAGCGGCGCGCGCCATTACTCGGTGCGGATGATCATCAGCGACCCCAAGGATATTTCCGCCTGGATCGCCGATGCCGATACGATCTGCTCGCGCTTCGAGGTGCAGTCGGTCGGCCGCTCGCTCGAGATCATCAAGGATGACGGCGACGCCAAGACGGTCGGCGAGAAGCATCACGTTCGCGGCATGATCGGCACGCATGGCCTCGGCCATGCCCGTCTCGCCACCGAATCCGCGGTACGCCCCAATGCCAGCCATCCGTTCTGGGCGCGGCCGTTTCCCGATGTCGCGATCGTCCATAACGGCCAGATCACCGACTATTACTCCTGGCGCAACCGGCTGCAGCGCAAGGGCTATCGCTTCCTGACCGAGAACGACAGCGAGTTGATCGCCGTCTGGGTCTCTGACCAGATGCGCCAGGGCAAGACTCTGCAGCAAGCGCTGACCCACTCGATCAGCGAAATCGACGGCGTCTTCACCTTCATGATCGCCGATATCGACGGCATCGGCTTCGCCAAGGACCGCTTCGCGATGAAACCGCTGGTCACGGTCCAGACCGACGGCGAATTCGCCGCGGCGACCGAAGAACAGGCGCTGCGCCGGATCTATCCGCAGGGCGCTCCCATCATCAACTATGACGGCCCGTCCCTGACCGGGATCTGGGGCTACGGAAATCGGAGGGTTGCCGCGTGAGCCAGGTGATCATTGATGTCGGCATGCGCGGGATCCGCGAGGTCAATGAGGATATTCAGCGCGAAGCCAAGACCCATTCCTCGATCCTGGTGCGCAACACCCTGTCGCGCCACAATCTCGGCGTCGGACTGCCTGCGGGCCTCGACATCAGCTTCGAGGGCTCGGTCGGCTATTACTGCGGCGGCCTCAACAACGGCGCGACGGTGACCATCGGCAAGGATGCCGGCTGGGGCACCGGCGAGGGCATGGCCAGCGGCCATATCACCGTCGGCGGCTATTGCGGCATGTCGGTCGGCGCGGCGATGCGCGGTGGTACTATTCACGTCAAGGGCGATTGCGGTCCTCGGGTCGGCGTCGCCATGAAAGGCGGCAACATCATCGTCGAGGGCAAGATCGGTTCGCAATCGGGCTTCATGTCCCATTCCGGCAAGATCATCGCGCTCGGCGGCGCCGGCCCCTCCTGCGCCGATGCCTTGTGGCAGGGCGAGGTCTGGGTCTGCGGCCCGATCGAGAGCCTGGGCGTCGATGCCGTCGTCACTGAACCTACCGCCGAACAGGTCGCTGAAGTCGATGCCATCCTGGAGCCTCTGGGCCTGGCCGACTCGTCACGGAACTGGCAGCGTATCGTTTCCGGCCAGCGCCTTTGGTACTTCGAGAGCAGGGATGCGAACGCATGGCTGATGATCTGAACAATTCCTACCAGTATCCGTTCGAGGAAGCCCCGGAGGAACTGGTCCGCTTCGGCGACGGCGCCATCCAGGGCCGCCCGGCCGGTGTGCCGTCCTCTTATGAGGAAGGCGGCTCGACCCGCTGGACGCCGGAGGCGATCTCCGAGGTCCATGCGCTGTCGCAGCTCGGCCGCTATCAGGTCCGTGGCTTCAACACCTTCAACAAGCGGATGCCGACCTTCGACGACCTGACTTTCGTGCCGGCGACGATGACCCGCCTGCCGCTCGAAGGCTATCGCGAGAGCTGCGACACCACGACGGTGCTCGGCGGCGGTCGCGGCCTCGTCGAACGTCCGCTCGAGCTCAAGATCCCGATCTATATCGCCTCGATGTCGTTCGGCGCCTTGTCGGCGAGTGCGAAGGAAGCAATGGGCCACGGCGCCTCCAAGGTCGGCACCATGACCTGCACCGGCGAAGGCGGCATGCTCGAGGAAGAGCGCGCCGCGTCGAACCTGCTGCTCTACCAGATGTCGCCGGCCCGCTACGGCCTCGACCTCGACCATCTCCGTCGCGCCGATGCGATCGAGATCGTCGTGGGGCAGGGTGCCAAGCCGGGTACCGGCGGTCTGCTGCTCGGCATGAAGGTGTCGGAGCGCGTCTCGCGGATGCGCACATTGCCGGTCGGCGTCGATCAGCGCTCGACCGTGCGCCATCCCGATTTCCTCGGCGCCGACGATCTCGCGATCAAGGTCGAAGAGTTGCGGATCGCGACCAATTACCAAGTGCCGATCTTCCTCAAGATGGGCGCGACGCGGCCGCGCTACGACGTCGCGATCGCCGCCAAGGCCGGTGTCGACGTCGTCGTGGTCGACGGCGCCGAAGGCGGCACAGGCGCCTCGCCGGAACTGTTGCTCAACCACACCGGCATCCCGACCATGTCGGCGATCCGGGCGGCGCGCGAGGCGCTCGACGAGTGCGGCATGTCCGACAAGGTCTCGCTGGTCGCGGCCGGCGGCATTCGCTCGGGTGTCGATGCCGCCAAGTGTCTGGCGCTGGGTGCTGACGCGGTGATGATCGGCAACGCCGCGATGATGGCGCTCGGCTGCAACTCGCCGCGCTATCTCGACGACTACAAGAAGCTCGGCACCTCGCCCGGCGCCTGCCATCACTGCCATACCGGCATGTGCCCTGTCGGTATCGCGACGCAGACGCCGGAGCTCGAAGCGCGGATGAATGTTGCCGCGGGCGCGGAGCGGGTGGCACGCTACCTCACGGCGATGACCATGGAGATCACGGCGTTGGCGAAGGCTTGCGGCAAGTCGAAGGTGCGCAATCTCGAGATCGAGGATCTGCGGGCGTTGTCCTTCGAGGCGTCGGCCTTCACCGGGGTCAAGATGGCCGGCATCGACCGCGCGTTTACCTGGTAGGGGCCAGGGGCGCGGCAATAAGACATCAGAGCAGGGGGATGGTGCATGAAGAAGGGTGAGTGGAAGCTGCCGGCGGGGACGCATACGGTGGCGATGGGTGGCGGCGATCTGAACGGCATCATGCGCGGCAAGCGCATTCCGGCGAGCCACTGGGACACCGTCTGCAAGAGCGGCAACGCCTCGTCGATCGCGGTCCTGACGATCGACATGACCTGCGACGTCTGGGATACGCCCTACGCCAATTTCCAGAACGGCTATCCCGACATGCACCTGTTCCCGGTGACACAGCCGGTGGCGGTGCCGTGGGAGCCAGGCGTCGCCTTCTGTCTCGCGCGTTTCGAAGGCATGGACCACAAGCCGGTGCCGATCGATCCGCGCAACGCCCTGATCCGCCAGGTCGAGCGCGCCAAGGCACTCGGCTATGAGGTCAATGTCGGCTGCGAGGTCGAATTCTACCTCGTCGACCCCATCACCAAGCTGCCGCGCGAGCATGACATTCAGGTCTATAGCCTGACCCGCGCCGCCGAGATGGAGAGCGTGCTCGGCCCGATCCGGCGTCTCATCAACGAGATGGACATCCCGATCGAGCAGTCCAACCCGGAATACGGTCCCGGCCAGGCAGAGGTTAATATCCGCTACGCCGACGCGCTGACCTCGGCCGATCGTCTGGTGATGTTCCGCAACCTCGTCAAGGAACTGGCGCAGAAGCACGGCTACCTCGCCACCTTCATGGCCAAGCCGTTCATCGATCAGTCGGGCAACGGCTTCCACACCCATTATTCGATTTGGAAGGACGGCAAGAACCTGTTCGCGGATAAGGGCAAGCTCAGCAAGACCGGGTTGTCGTTCCTGGCCGGCGTGCAGAAGCGCATGGCCGAATACGCGATCGCCGGCTCGACGACGCCGAACGCCTTCCGTCGCCGCGTGCCGTACACCTTCTGCCCGACGAAGGCGAATTGGGGCTACGACAACCGCACGGTAGCCTTGCGGGTCATCGAGGGCGCCGACAGTGCGGTGCGTGTCGAGAAGCGTGACGCCTCGGCGGATTGCAATCCCTACTACCTGCTGGCCTGTGACATCGCGGCCGGGCTCGACGGTATCGAGCAGGGACTGGAGCCGACGGCACCGTGCCTCGGCGACGGCTACGCGATCGATATCGAAGGCTGCGATCCGCTGCCCAGCGATCTGGCGACGGCGATCGCCCTGGCGGAGACCTCGAAATTCCTGCCGGACGTCATGGGCGCCGATGGTCTCACGATCCTACTGCAGCAGGCACGTCGGGAACTCGGTTTCTTCGCCAATCAGGTCACCAAGGTCGAGATCGATCGCTATCTCGGCAATTTCTGAGGCATGCGGAGCGCAATGATGACGATGCCGCCGATTTCCCACGTCGACACCGACAGCGGTCTGCCCGAGCGGGTCGACGTGGTGATTATCGGCGGCGGCATCATCGGCGCGAGTACCGCGCTCGAACTCGCGGAGCGCGGCGTTTCGGTGGCGCTGTGCGAGAAGGGCGAGATCGGCGCCGAGCAGTCGTCGCGGAACTGGGGCTGGGTCCGCCGCATGGGGCGTGACCCGGCCGAATTGCCGCTCGCGATCGAGAGCCGGCGGCTGTGGCAGGAATTGCGGCAGCGCCTCGGCGAAGAGATCGGGTATCGCGAGACCGGTATCCTCTATCTCTCGGCCAATACGCGGGAACTTAATACCCATGAGAGCTGGTTCGAGAAGACCAAGCATCTCGGGATGGACACGCGGCTGCTGAGCGCCCGCGAAGCCGCGGAGCTGGCCCCCGGCGCCGGCCGCAAATTCCTCGGTGGGCTTTACACCCCCTCGGACGGACGCGCCGAGCCGGCCCTCGTGACCGGCGCGATTGCGCGGGCGGCGCGGCAGAAGGGTGCGAAGATCTATACCCATTGTGCGGTACGCGGCGTCGAGACCAGCGGCGGTCGGGTCTCCGGCGTCGTGACGGAAGCGGGCACCATCGCCTGCGGCTCGGTCGTGCTGGCGGGCGGCGCCTGGACCCGGCTTTTCGCCGGCAATCTCGGCATCAACTTCCCGCAGCTCTACGTCAAGGCGACGGTCGCCCGGATCGAACACACAGAGATTCCGCACCAGTTCGCGGTCGGCGGCACCGATTTCGCGTTTCGCAAGCGCCTCGACGGCGGCTACACGATCGCGGCACGCGACGGCAACGTCGTGCCGATGACGATCGACAACCTCAAACTCTTCCTCGACTACAAATCGAGCTTCGTCGGCAATTGGCGCGACCTCAAGCTCCGCTTCGGCAAGCATTTCTTCGACGATCTACGGGTGCCCCGGCATTGGCGCTCGGACGAGACGACGCCGTTTGAGCGCAATCGCGTCATCGATCAATCGCCGGTGGAATCCGAGCGCGATCGCGGCTTCCGAGCGGTGCTCGACGCCTTCCCGGTCTTCAAGGGCGCGCGCATGACCCATAGCTGGTCGGGTATGATCGACGTCACGCCGAATGCCCTGCCGGTGATCGACGAGGTGGCGTCGCTGCCCGGCTTCTTCATCGTCAGCGGGTTTTCCGGCCATGGCTTCGGCGTCGGCCCGGGTGTCGGCCGTCTGACCGCGGAAATGGTCACCGGTGCCGCGCCATGCGTAGATCCGTCGGCATTTCGCCTCAAGGCCGCCTAAATACCGGCGAGCAAATAAAAACCGGAACATTCATCGATCCTCGGACGTTGTCCTCCCGCGCCGCACCTATGCGGCCGAAACACAGTCGAAGGATGGGTTTATGGTCTCTGGTCGCGGTATTTGGTGGCGTCGCCTCAGCGTCCTATTGGCAAGCGTGGCGTCGGTCGTCGCTGCGACGGCGAGCGCCCGGGCGGATGACTCCGCGCGGATCACGATCCTCGAGGAAAACGACTCGATCTATTTCAATTCCGACAAGCACTATACCCAGGGTCTGCGCGCCTCGGACCTCGGTCCGGCCTTGGCGCCTGCAAGCGGATGGAATCGTCCCTTCGATTGGGTGGGCGATCTGGCGCCAATCTTTCGGGACGGTGGACCCGATACCCAACGGCGCTACGCCGTGATCTTTGGACAGAGCATCTTCACGCCGAAGAACCTGACCTTGCGGCCACCCGACCCGACCGATCGGCCGTATGGCGGTTGGATGTATGTCGGCAGCAGCCTGCTGCAGGAAACCAACCGCAACATGCTGGAAAATCTCGAGATCGATGCCGGCGTGGTCGGTCCCGGCGCGCTCGGCAAACAAGTGCAGAACGATTTCCATCAGCTGATCGGCGACGCCCAGGCGCAGGGTTGGAGCAACCAGATCCAGAACGAGCCAGGGGTTATGCTGAGCTATGAACGGCTGTGGCGGCTGCCCTTGGTCAGCCTCGGCGGCGTCAGCAGCGATCTCGTGCCGCAGCTGGGCGCAACCCTCGGCAATGTCTTCACCTATGGCGAGATCGGCGCGCTGTTCCGGATCGGTCACAATTTGCAGGCCGATTACGGCCCGGTCCGGGTTCGTCCGGCGCTGTCGGGGACGGATTATTTCGACGCCAGCCATCTCGACGGCCATTACGGCTATTACTGGTATATCGGCGCGCAAGGCCGCGCCGTCGGCCGCAACATCTTTCTCGACGGCAATACCTTCCGCCAGAGTCCCCATGTCCAGAAGCGGGTTCTGGTCGCCGATTACCTGACCGGCGTCACGGTATTCGGGGGCCAGGCCTGGAAGCTCGACTTCAGCATGGCGCGCCGCACCCGCGAGTTCATCGGTCAGAAATCCAGCGATGTGCTCGGCACGGCGGCGATTTCGATCGGGTTCTGAGCGACCCTGGCCATCACACGGCGGGTAGGACCGGCGAGCGCGTCATGCCGGCATTGGTCCGCAACCCTGCGAGGTTGGGGTTCTCCGGCGTCGGCACGGCATTATCGCGGATCAGGCGGGCCAGTTGTTTGCGGGCGCGGATGGCGGCGGCGTCGGAGGCGAACATGACAGGGCGCACGTCGTCGAGTTCGCGGTTGCCGAGCAGGCGTTGCTGGGCTTCGATGACGACCTGGTCCTGGCCTTCGAAGGCCTGTTTGATGACCTGGCGCCACAACTCTCCCGCCGCCGGGTCGGCGATCTTGTAGGCGCGGGTGATGCCCCAGAAGTAATAAGTGGTGAAACGGTCCTTTGGCGTCAGGATGTCGGTGCCGTAGATCCAGGCGCCGCTGCCCCGGGGCGCGCCGAGCTTGGTGATGCCGACGTCGAGCAGCATGTGCGCGGGCGCATCCCAGCGCATATAGGCCCACTGGTCGACGGATTCCCCAGGCACGTGATCCTCGAAGATCATCGCGAAAGCCGGGATCGCGGCGCCGTTCGGCATCCAGCGATTCGAATAGATCGTGGTGCCCTGCTGGATCGTCTCCAGCTTGCTGCGGGTAATCGCCTCGCTCGACAGCACCCCTTCATGGACGAATTCGCCATGAGCGAGATCGAGCAGATTGTCGGTGATGAGCTGGTAGTTCGCCTTCATCTCAATGATGCCGCCGACGAAGGCAAGCTCGGGATCGGTGTGGCAGCTGAAATCGGGGATGGCGGCCGGATCCGCATTCTCGGCTGCGCCGAACCATAGCCAGATCATGCCGTGACGCTCGACGAGCGGATAACTCGGCACCGCCATCCGGGGCGGGATCGTGCCGTCGGCATGGGGATTATGGACGCAGCGGCCGCCGCTGTCGTAGCGCAGGCCGTGATAGGGGCACTGCACCGTGTC
>CAIUCF010000827.1 GCA_903897565.1 uncultured Rhodospirillales bacterium
GTTGCCTGGCGCGCGAGGGTTATCGCCTGATCTATGCGTCCTCCGGAACCGAGGCCCTGGAAATCGCTGCGGCCGAGCGACCCGACGTGATTACGCTCGACGTCATGATGCCCCAGGTCGATGGCTGGTCGGTCCTGATCACCCTGAAAGCGGATCCCGAGCTTGCCAAGATCCCGGTCGTCCTCGTCAGCCATATCAGTGATCGCAGCGTCGGCATCGGCCTTGGCGCCGCGGCGTTCCTGACCAAACCCGTGGATCGCACGCAACTCGCCTCGGTCATTCGCGAACAATGCGGCGATCACGCGATTCGCTCCGTGCTCGTCGTGGACGACGACGACGACGCCGTCGACATGACTCAGCAGACCTTGGAGCGGCTCGGTTACCCGATGGCTCACGCCGCGAATGGCTTCCTTGCGCTGGAATGGCTTGCCGCGAACCCGGCGCCGCTCATAATTCTGCTGGATCTCCTGATGCCGGAGATGGATGGGTTTCAGTTTCTCGACCGGGTCAGGCAGCACCCGGAATGGCGGGATATCCCCGTCATCGTGCTGACGGCGAAGTCGCTCACCGAAGCGGAACTGAAACGCTTCTCGGAGACGGTCGAGCAGGTCATCGCAAAGGGCGCGGGAACCTATACCGAACTGGCGGACGCCGTCCGCAAGGTACTGGAAACGCCGATGCCGGCCTAAGTCGACATTGATCGATGCCGACACGCCGCGCGAAAAGACGAGGGACCTGAATTGGCGAAGATTCTGCTGGTGGAAGACAACGAGATGAATCGTGACATGCTGTCGCGACGTCTCGCGCGCAACGGCCATACGGTGGTGATCGCGGTCGACGGCGGCGAGGCCGTCGCCATGGCGGTCTCCGAGGCCCCTGACCTGATCCTGATGGATATCAGCCTGCCCGTGATCGACGGCTGGGAGGCGACGCGGCAAGTGCGCGCCAATCCTGCGACCGCCATGCTGCCGATTATCGCGCTGACCGCGCATGCGATGGCCGGCGAGCGCGAAAAGGCCCTCGAAGTCGGCTGCAATGATTTCGAGACCAAGCCGGTCGATCTGCCGAAGCTGCTCGAGAAGATCAACGCCTTGCTGGGCGCGTAGCCCCGACCACTCAGCTAGTCAACCGCAGCACCAGCGCGGTGACATCGTCGGCCTGCGGGGTGCCGCCGCTGAACGCCATCACCCGGTCAACCAATGCGGACAGGAAGACATCCGGCGGAATATTGCCCAATTCCCGAAAGTCTTCTTCAAGCCGCTCCAGCGAGTAATACGCCCCATCGGCGTCTTCCATTTCGGGAAACCCGTCGCTGATGACGATCAGTCCCTCGCCCGGCGCGAGGTCGAGCTCGAATTCGGTATGGCGGACGAAATCGATCACGCCCATCGGCGGCCCGGAGGTGCGCTCGACGATCGTTACCGAGCCGTCGCTGCCCAGCACATAGGGATGGACATGGCCGGCATTCACATAGGTGAGCTTGCCGCTGCCCAGATCGAGCAGCCCATAGAACAAGGTCACGAACATCGTGCCGGGGTTGTTCTTGCACAGCTCCTCGTTGATCACCGTCACGATCGCAGCGGGATTCGGCACCGTTCCGGTAATTGCGACGTGCTGCAGGGTCGCGGCGCGCAGCAGGCTGCGGGTCCGCGCCATGAACAGCGCCGCCGGCACGCCCTTGCCCGAGACGTCGCCCAGCGCCACGCAGAGCACGCCCGGCGCGGCCTCGAAGGCGTCGTAGAGATCACCGCCGACTTCGCGGGCCGGGTGCATGGTCGCGTGGACCGATACCGGCATGCCGTTCACCGGGAACGGGAATTCATGCGTCACCATCTGCAGCTGCTGGCGCCGCGCTTCCGCGAGTTCGCGGTCCATCCGCTCCATATGCGCGAGGCTCTCGGCGCGCAGGATCATCTTGTCGACGACCGAGCCCAGCCGGGCCTGCAGCAGCACCGGATTGAACGGTTTCGGGAGATAATCCTCGGCGCCGAGCTCGATGCACTTCACGACGGTCTCGATCTCGGTCGCGGCCGAGATCATGATCACCGCGGTGCGCTCGAGCCGCTTGTCGGCACGCATCCGGGTCAGGACGTCGACCCCGTTCATCCGCGGCATCATGACGTCAAGCAAGACGACGTCGAAGACACCGTCCGCGAGCAATTCGAGGGCTTCGACACCGTCGGCGGCCTGGGTCATGTCGGTATAGCCGAGCCGCCGCAATCGCCGCGTCAGCAGATCGCGATTCTCGGGATTGTCGTCGACGACGAGGAGTTTGGCTTCAGCGCGGCTTTTCACCGGGGACCCTTCTGACGCAGATATTACGGGCGAAGGAGACGCAGATCGACACGTCGGATCGCCTTGATAAAGCGGCCTTGGACGATATTAGGATTTTGTGACGGATTTGGGTCGCTTTGCCAATCATTGTCCGCGTCGAACCCTCCCGCGCCGCTTCAAGCGGGCGGGTCCGCGGCCCGGGGATCACGGCCAAACGGCCTTCGACTAGTTGAAATCCCCCATCCCCCGCAGGAAATTCGATCCGGAATTCGTGCTGTCGAACGCATGGAGCCCGAGTTCCTCGGCGAGTCCGATACAGCACAGCTTGCCGCGGACGGAATTGCCGGCGGGATCGAGTCGCGGCGACAACACACCGATCCCGAGCTGGCGATTGACCACGCCCATGATGCCGCCGCCGACGCCGCTTTTGGCCGGCAGCCCGACCTGGCACGCCCAATCGCCGGCACCGTCATACATGCCGCAGGTGAACATGACCGAGAGCGTCTCGCGCACGGTCTCCATGCCGAACACCTCGCGCCGCGTCAGGGGATTGGCGCCGATATTAGCCAGGGTCGCGCCCATCACCGCGAGATCGGTCGCGGTCACGAGCACCGAGCACTGGCGGAAATAGAGGTCGAGCACCTCGTCGACCGGTACGGTGAAGACCTCGGCCGCGCGCAGCAGATGGCCGATGGCCCGGTTGCGATGGCCGGTGTCGCGCTCGGATTCGAATACGTTCTGGTCGACCCTCAATTCGCGGCCGGCGGCCTCGCTCATCCGCACCAGAACCTGCTCGAAGGCGCTCGGCCCGAGATTCTCCCGCAAGCGACCGGCAATCGCGATCGCGCCGGCGTTGACCATCGGGTTGAAGGGCCGGTTGGTCCTGGGGTCGAGGGTGATCGAATTGAAGGGGTCGCCGCTCGGCTGCACGCCGACCGCCCGATAGGTCTCGGCGCGGCCGACCAGATCGAGCAGGATGGCGAGGGTCAAGGCCTTGGAAACCGACTGGATCGTGAATTCATTGGCGGCATCCCCGGCGGTAATGAGCTCGCCGGTCTCCAGCGCCACCGCAATTCCGAACTGATCGGGGTCGACCTTGCCCAGTTCCGGAATATAATCTGCTACTGCACCCTCATCATTGCCTAATTGTTGTTCATAGAGTCGCGCGACGATACTCTGGATCATCACGCTTGCCGCCGACTCCCCATAGGAAGCGACCACGCCCTGCACGAGGCTGGAAAGCTCGACTGTCATATTTCTGTCGTGTTCGCCATGCAGGAGATGGACGGCGTGACCCTGAGGGGGCC
This sequence comes from uncultured Rhodospirillales bacterium, assembly GCA_903897565.1. GTDB lineage: Bacteria > Pseudomonadota > Alphaproteobacteria > ATCC43930 > CGMCC-115725 > CAIXXC01. The sequence goes on from CAIUCF010000827.1 coordinate 3,582, forward strand.
GTGATTTTTCGTTGAGACCATGTGTCGAGCGTCTCCCCTGCAACTATCCGATTACCGAAGGTGAGAGCAATATTCGGGCCAGCTCACGTCGCGGGTTCGGGCGTCCGGGTCGCGAGCACCGATCGCCAGAATCGATCGAGCGTGGCCTGACCCCCGTCGCGGCGCCGCACGACCAGCAGATCGACGATGATTTCCCATCCGGCAACCCGCCGTTTGACCATGTCGTCTGCCGGCAGGTCCGCGGGAACCGGGAACCAGCCGAGATCGATAACCGGAAGCCGCCGCACCGCGCCGTAGCGAATGAGGCCGACGGCATCGCCCTCGGGGACACGGAGCGGCACGGCGCCGGCCGTGTGGAGGAGGCGCGCCATGCGTTCGGTCAGGCCGATGCCATGCGCGCGGGAGATCGTCCCAATCTGATGCCCAGCGAGCAATTCGCGCGGGATCGGATCGAGACCCGCCCAAGGATGTTCCGCCGGCACCAGCAGGCCGACAATCCGATCGCCATAGGCTAGCCGCTCGGCGCCCTCCATCGGCCCATCATCCTCGACCGCCGAAGCCTCGCCGTCGGGGCGCGCCGCCAGGGTAACGGCGACGTCGATGGCATGCTCGCGCAGGCCCTGAAACAGCTGCGCGTGTTGCCCCCCCACGACGTTGAGCGGTATCTCCGGGTATTGCCGGATGAAATTCTCGATCAGGTGCAGTCGCTCGGGAATCTGCGCAGTGAAATGCGCGACGCCGATCCGCAGCGGGTTGGTGCGGATGTCGCGGGCGGCGCGATTGAGGAACTCGGTTTCGAGGATGATGCGGCGGGCATTGCCGAGAAACAGCGCGCCCTGCGCGGTCAAGGTCACCCGCCTGCTGGTGCGCGCGAAGAGGGCGAAGCCGAGCCGGCGCTCGAGTTCGCGGATCTGCGCCGAGAGTGCCGGCTGTGAGACGTTGAGCGCGGCCGCCGCTGCCCGGAACGAGCCCTTTTCGGCGATCGCGACGAAGTAACGATAGGGTCGCGCCTCGAGGTCCATCGTCGATCTCCTCGTGCCATTGATAATCAATCTCGATCAATAGCGTAAGAATCGGATCTTAGACACCGCCTCGCGCGTCGCTATCCTCGACACAGCCGAAGAACGCGCCGAAGCACGGCCAGGGAGAACATGATGTGGAGTTTCGCAACCGATCCCGAGTTCCAGAAGGAGATCGACTGGATCGACAATTTCACCCGCGAGAAAATCGAGCCGCTCGACTTCATCCTCGGGAGTCCCTGGGACATTACTGATCCGGAATTCGTCCGCCTGGTCCGGCCCCTGCAGGCCGAGGTCAAGGCGCGCGGCTTGTGGGGCTGCCATCTCGGGCCCGAACTCGGCGGCAAGGGCTACGGCCAGGTCAAGCTGGCATTGATGAACGAGCAGTTTGGTCGCGCCCGCTTCGGCCCCATCGTCTTCGGCGCCCAGGCCCCCGATACCGGCAACAGCGAGATCCTGGCCCATTACGGCACGGCCGAGCAGAAGAAGCTCTATCTCGAGCCGCTGCTCGCCAATGAGATCGTCTCTTGCTTCTCGATCACCGAGCCCCATGGCGGCGCCGATCCGCTGGTGTTCAAGACATCGGCGAAGCAGGAAGGCAATGGCTGGGTGATCAATGGCGAGAAGTGGTTCGCCTCGAATGCCCGCTACGCCACCTTCTACATCATGATGGCGGTGACCGACCCCGACGCGGCACCCTATCGCCGCATGTCGATGTTCATCGTCCCCGCCGACACGCCGGGTATCGAGATCGTGCGCAATTACGGCGTGGCGGGCGAGGTCGGCGAGACCCATGCCCATGTCCGCTGGACCAATGTCCGGGTGCCGCCGGAGAACATGCTCGGCGAGCGCGGCGACGCCTTCATCGTCGCCCAGACCAGGCTGAGCGGCGGCCGCATGCACCACGCCATGCGGACATTGGCGCTGGCGACCCGCGCCTTCGAGATGATGTGCGAGCGCGCCGTCTCGCGCACGACCAAGGGCGAGCTGCTGGCCAAGAAGCAGATGGTGCAGGAGAAGATCGCCGATAGCTGGATCGAGTTGCGCCAGTTCCGTCTGCTGATCCTGGAGACCGCCTGGCTCGCCGATCAGAGCAAGGACTGGAAGGCGGTGCGCAAGAACGTCTCGGCGGTCAAGGCGATCATGCCGAAGATCCTCAACGACATCTCTTCGCGGGCATTGCATCTGCACGGCTCGCTCGGCCTGTCCGACGACATGCCCTTCGTCGACTGGCTGATCAACTCGTTCCATGTCGGCCTCGCCGACGGCCCGACCGAAGTTCACAAGGTCACGGTGGCGAAGGAGATCTTGAAGACCGTCAAACCCTGCACCACGCTGTTCCCGGATTACGGCAATGCCAAGCGGCGGGAACGGGCACGAGCGCAGTATCTCTGACTCTTAACCCTAAAACCTGCAGCACGAGCGGGACTCCCCCGGCGCCAAGAGGGGAGCCCGCACCGGGAGGATGAGCCCCATGAAGGACTTCGCAGACCGTGTCGCCGTCATAACCGGCGGCGCCAGCGGCATCGGCTTCGCCGTGGCGCGGGCGCTCGGCCGGCGCGGCATGAAGCTGGTGATCGCGGATATCGAGGCGGCGGCGCTCGACAGCGCCGTCGCGCGCCTCGCGGAAGACGGCTTTACGGCCACCGGCAAGGTGACCGATGTCGGCGACCGCGCCGCGATGGAGGCTTTAGCCGATCACGCCTGGAGCCAGTACGGCGGAACGCATATCGTCATGCACAACGCCGGGGTCGCCGTATTCGGGCCGCTGCAGACCATGACCGATCAGGATTGGGCCTGGTCGCTACGCGTCAATCTCCAGGGCCCGATCAACGGCGTCCAGGCCTTCATGCCGCGCATGCTGGCGCAGGGCCAAGGCGGGCATATGGTGTTCACCGCCAGTTTCGCCGGACTGGTGCCCAATCGCGATCTCGGCCCCTACAACGTGACCAAGGCGGCCGTCGTGGCGCTCGCGGAATCCGTCCACAAGGATCTGCGCAGCGCCCGGATCGGGGCCTCGGTGCTGTGCCCGATGCGGGTCGAAACCGCGATCGATCAGAGCTTCCGCAATCGCCCGCCAGAGCTCGGCGGCCCGACCGCCAATCGCTCCTATACCGACGAGGAGCGCGCGCAACTCCAGGGCCGGGCACTCGACGTCGAGCCCGTCGCCGAACTGGTCGTCGCCGCGATTGAA
>CAIUCF010000828.1 GCA_903897565.1 uncultured Rhodospirillales bacterium
ATTCCGCGCGATCTGGTCGAGAGCGAACTGTTCGGCCACGTCAAGGGCGCCTTCACCGGCGCCGTCAACAGCCGCGAGGGCATCGCCGCGCGCGCCGATGGCGGCACGCTGTTCCTCGACGAATTGGCCGAGATGGAGATGTCGCTGCAGTCCAAGCTGCTGCGCTTCGTGCAGACCGGAACCTTCCTGCCGATCGGCGAGGATCGCTCGCGCAGCGTCGATGTCCGCTTCGTCTGCGCCACCAACAAGGAGCCCCTGGTCGAGATCGCCAATGGCCGGTTCCGCGAGGATTTGTACTATCGTCTCAATGTCGTGCCGATCCAGATGCCGGCGCTGCGCGAACGCGGCAGCGACATCACCCTGATCGCGCGCCATCACCTCCAAGTCTTCGCCCAGGAGGAGGGCAAAAGTTTCGACGGCTTCGACCCGGAAGCCGAACGCCTGTTGCTTGGCTACGACTGGCCCGGGAATGTCCGGCAATTGCTCAACGTCGTCCGCAACGTCGTCGTGCTTTCGCCGGGTGGGACCGTCACGGCGGCGATGCTGCCCGCGCAGCTGCGCAGCGCGACACAGGCCAAGGCCGCGGCGGCCAATGCCGCGGTGGACGCGAACCAGCCGATCGTGCCGCTCTGGCAGGTCGAGAAGGCCGCGATCGAGCGTGCGATCACCGCGGCCGAGGGCAATATCGCGGCGGCCGCGCATCTGCTGGGCATCGACGCCTCGACGATCTATCGCAAGCGCAAGGAATGGACGAAGGCCTCGTGACCGCCGGTCTCTAGCGGCCGGTACCAACGGCGAGGGCATCGATCGGGAACAAGTGATCGAGCGCGTGGTTGAACTGGCTCACCGAGAACGGCTTGCGAAGCTGGACATTGGCGCCGAGGGCGGTAGCGATATTGAGGTAGTCGACGGTGGTCCTGCCCTCGAGGGGCGAGAAGCTACCGGACATGGCGATGATGGGCACCCGCGTGTCCGTCCGACGAATCGCGAGGATGGTCTCCAGCCCCTCCTGGTCCGGCATGAGAATGTCGGTGATGACCAGATCGAAACTGTGGCGCGAAAACGCCTCCATACCTTCGCGACCATTGCCCGCGGTCACGCAGCGATGCCCCCTGCGGGTTGCGAGTTCGGCGACGACTTCTTGCGTCACGGGGTTGTCTTCGATGATCAGGACCAGACCCATCTTGCGGCACTCCACATACGTCGCGACGGCAACCGCAGGATTGGGGCCAGGAGTGATGATTCGCGCATCGATCGTAGTGCAATATCTTATATCCTTGAAATATAACCATTCCTATACGTGAGGGTGGTCTCGCACGGAGAGCTTCGGCTGTGTCGCGACGATTGCAATTCGCGGGTTTCGCATTCTGCCACTGCAAAATGCGAGGGGACGCGAGCGCCAAGGGGGCGTTTAGGGTCGTCGCGCGGATTGGTTTTACTTTGATCGCGATCGAAGTAAGCTGAGATACCCGAATATGTTCCGGCAGCATGTTTTGGGCGATGATCGGCGATCTTAATACTGCGGGGAGCTTCAGATGACAGCGCGCGTCCACCATGCCGATCGGGTTTTTGCGAGGCTCCTGCTGCCGGCGGTCGCGCTTGGCGCTCTCACCTTGGGTATGTCCGCGGCTGAGGCCGCCGGGACCTTGAATGTCCTGACCTGGTGCGACCACGAGGATCCGGCGCTGCTCCACCCCTTCGAGACGGCGAACGACGTCAAGGTCAATTTCAAGGATATCGACAGCACCGCAGCGGCGCTGGCCGTGCTCAAGCAGTCGAAGCCCGGCGACTGGGATGTGCTGGTGATCGACCAGACCGATACCGGACGGCTCTCGAAGCTCGGCGTCCTCGAGCCGCTGGCGGCAAAGGATTACCCCTTCGCCAGCATTCCCGCGACCATCGCCGATCCGAAACTCACCTCGGTCGACGGCACGCTCTACACGGTGCCGGAGAAGTTCGGCTACAACACCGTCGCCTACAACAAGAGCATGGTCGATCCCGCGGCGATGACCGACATCAACGCGCCCTGGGACCCGAAATACAAGGGCCGCGTCGCGGTCTATGATTATTACGTGCCCGAGATCGAGTACGCGGCGATTGCGCTCGGCAAGGATCCGGCGACGCTCGGCGACGGCGATCTCGCCGCGGTGAAGGACAAGCTCGTCGCACTGAAGCAGAATGCCGCCATGGTCGGCGACGTCACCACGGTGCAGCAGGCCCTGGCGACCGGGGCGGTGGACATGCTGGTCGGCGGCGGCGAGTGGGTGACCGCGGGGCTGTCCAAGGATCAGCCGAACCTGGACTACATGATCCCGCATCAGGGCGGCGTGCGCTGGCAGCAGGGGCTCGGCGTCTTCGCGACCTCGAAGGAAAAGCCGCTTGCGGTCAAGTTCATCCAATACATCCTGAGCCCGGACGGCCAGGCGAAACTCGCCACCTCTTCCTGCTACTGGGGCATGCCGGCCAATAGCCAGGCCAGCCTGACCCCGGCGCAGAAGACGATCCTGCGCTGGGACGACCAGGCAAAGTTCGTCAAGGCGTCGCATCCCTATCTGCAGATGACGCCGGAGTTCGACAAGAAGCTGCAGGCGCTATGGGCGTCGGTACTGCAGAGCAAGTGATCGCTTCGTCGATCGTAACGGCCAGTCCGGCGGCGCGCGCGGCGTTGCGCGTGCGCCTTGCCGGGCTGCTCTACGTGACGCCGGCAGTACTGTGGGTGCTGGTGTTCTTCTTCGCGCCCGTGCTGATCATGGCCGGCTACAGCTTCCTCCCGCTCGATGCCAACGGCGAGCTCGGCTCGGTCGGGACGGGGGATTACCGCGCCTTCTTCGCCCAGGGGGCTTATCTCGGCGCGCTATGGAATTCGATCGTCACCACGGCGATCGTGGTGGCCTGCAGTTCGCTGCTCGCCTATCCCTTCGCCTATGGCATCGCCCGGCTCGTCGCACCACGGTTCCAGCGCATTGCCCTCGCCGCGGCCATCCTGCCGTTCTGGACCTCCTATGTCGTCCGCTCCTACGCCTGGCTGCTGGCGCTGTCGCCGACCGGGGTGATCAATTACACGCTGCGTTCGCTGCGCCTGATCGATCACCCGCTGATCCTGGCCTACAATCCGCACGCCACCGAACTCGGGTTCATCCATTTCTTCATCATGCTGAACACCCTGACGATCTACGCCAACCTCGTGCAGATCAATCCGCGCTACGCCCTTGCGGCCCAGGATCTGGGGGCCTCGAAATGGTGGGGTTTCCTCACGGTGACCCTGCCGCTCAGCGTGCCGGGCATTGCCGTCGGCGCCTTCCTGACGATCGTGCTGTGCATCGGCGACTACGTCACGCCGCAGATTCTCGGCGGGTTTCGCGAATTGCTGCTACCCCAGCTGATCATGATGCAGATCCAGCGGCAACTCGACCTGCCGATGGCTTCGGCGATGTCGCTGATCCTGACAGTCGTCGTCGCGATGGCCTATCTGGCGATGCAGCGCTGGCTGAAGATGGCGCGGCTATGATGAGTGGTTTCACCCGCAACTGCGGTAGCGCCATCGCCTATGGCTACATGGCGCTCTGCTACGCCTTCATCTTTCTGCCTGTCGCGGTGCTGGTGCTGTTCTCGTTCCAGGGCGGCGACCTGCCGGTGCCGCCGTTCAACGGGCCGTCGCTGCGCTGGTACGCGGCGGCGTTTGCTGATAGCCGTCTGGTCGACGGCTTCGGCAACTCGCTCGTGGTTGCGCTGCTGTCGTCGGCGCTGTCGGTCGTCACCGGGTTCCTCGCGGCCTATGGCATGGCTCGCCACGAGTTTCCCGGCAAACCGGCGCTTCAGGCGGTCATCATCCTTCCGCTTGCGGTCTCTTACCTGTTGGTCGGCATGGGGCTGCTGGTCGCAGCCTCGGCGAGCGGCTTCCGGCCCGGGCTATGGATCGTCGTGATCGGCCATGTCGTCATCAACATGCCGCTGGCCTTCGCGATCTGCCACGCCCAGCTCGGCGAGCACCAACGCAAGATCGAGCTGGCGGCGCGCGACCTTGGTGCATCGACGATCCGCGTGTTGCTGACCATTACCGTGCCCATCATTGCCCCGGCACTGATCGCCGCCTTTTGCCTGTGCTTCACCCTGTCCTGGGACGAATTCATCATCGCCTTCCTCAATACCCGCTTCGACGTGACCCTGCCGGTCGTGATCTGGAGCCTGCTGCGCGGCGGCCTCAATCCGGTCACTAATGCCGCCGGATCGTTCATCTTTCTGTTCTCGGTGGTGCTGATCGTAGCCGTCGAGGCGCTGTTGTTGCGGAAGCGACGGTCATGAACGCGTCAACGATCGGGGGAAGCCCGCATCTCGTCGTCAGCCATGTCAGCAAGATCTACGGCGCGGCGGCCGCGCTCGATGATGTCTCGCTGTCGGTCGGACGCGAGGACTACGTCGTGCTGCTCGGGCCGTCGGG
>CAIUCF010000829.1 GCA_903897565.1 uncultured Rhodospirillales bacterium
GCAGCGCGGCGGTATCCTCGCGCCAGCCGAGGAAGCGGACGCGCGACGCGATGCCGAGCGCCTGAGCCTGCTGCTCGAGGCGCTGGCGCTCCGGACCCTCGCCGGCGAGCCAGAGATAGGCGCCGGGGACGGTCGCGAGGGCCGCGAGCAGGACGTCGAAGCCCTTGACCGGATGCAGCCGGCCGAGCGCCAGCAGCACCGGCGCATCGTCCGGGGTCGCGAGCTCGGCGCGGCCGACCGCGGGCACCCGCGTCGCATCGACGAAATTCGGCAGGTAATGGGTTCGCGCCTCCGACCAGCCCTCCTGGCGAAGATAGGCGACGATGCCGCGGGTATTGCCGACCAGATGGTCGCAATGCCGGTAGTATTTGAGGTCGTAATAGCCGCCGAGTCGCGCTGCCAGGGCGTAGCGCCCCTTGGGCGTGACAGCGGTCGCACGGTTCATCCAGGTGAGGACGACCCGGGGGTCGAGCCGCTTCAGGGTCTGCCCGACCAGGAAGCGGGTCGCGAGATCGAGCGGACCGCCGAAGCGGTACTCGCGCAGCGGGATCCCGGCCGCCCGCAGTCGCGTCGCCCGCGCCGGATCGCGGCGGATCAGCAACTGCTGATCCTCGCCGGCGCCGTGGAGGCCGATGGCGAGGCGGGTGAAGAAGGCCTCGGCACCTCCGTGGCGGGCGCCGGCCATGACCTGGACCAGTCGGGTCATGGCAGGAGGCCTTCCCACAGGCCGGCGACCTCTGTCCAGGACAGGCCCTGCTGGAGCGTACGGCAGGCATCGTGCTGCGCCTGCCACAGGCTGTCATCGCGCAGCAGATCGATGGCGTGGGCGGAAAACCCCGAATTATCGTCGTCGCCGACCACGAAGCCGGTTTCACCGTCGCGGACACGCTCAATGAGGCAGGTCGATCGCGCGACCACGCCGGGCACGCCCGCCGCCTGGGATTCCGCGGCAGCCAGACAGAAGGTCTCGCCGGGATCCCCGCCATAGAGAAACACGCGGCTCTCGGCCAGCGCCGCGGCCAGGGCGGGTTTCGCCAGAGGCGGCGCCAGGATGACGCCGTGATCGACGAGCGAGCGGGCCTTGGTGAGGATCGGGCCGACCTGCGCCTGATGCTTGGGTGCGAGATCACCATAGGTCGCGAGGCTGGAATAGATGTGCAGGCTGGCGTCCGGGACGTTTGGCCGGATGTCGCCGCTCCAGCGATCCAGCAGCCAGTCGAGCCGCCGCAAGGGATTCGAGGTGAAGATCGCCCTTGGCGGCGGCGGGTTCCGTCGCGCCAGACCGCGAAACATCGGGCTCAGGCCCAGGGGGATCACCCGGCGCCCCCGGCTCGGAACCCAACTCGGCAGGGTCGAGGCATGCCAGTCGCCCAGGAAGACGATGACAGGCCGGCGGTGGAGCAGCCGCCAGAGATAGCGTGGCTTGACGAGGTAGCGGGCAGGATTATGCACCCAGAATGCGATCCGCCGGGCCCTCGGCATCAGGTCGAGGACGCGGGTGCCGCGGTTGGCGATGTAGAGATCGCAGCGGTCGGGAAGCAGCCCGTCGATCGGCTTCCAGGATACGCCCTCGAGGTCGATATTTCGCGTGGTGCGGCTGAAGGCATGGACGCGGTGACCGCGTGCCGCCAAGCCCTGCGCCAGCCCGATGAACGCCGTCTCCGCGCCGCCCAACGGCCCGGCCTCGAGGCTGCCGCCATCGAACGGAACACCATCATCGGCCATCACGATGGTGGCTCCACCCCCGCCATTCACGCGACACACGCTCCCAGAAACACCGGCATGGCAAGACTTATCGCATCAGCGTGGCGATGGCACCCGCAATTCGCGAATTCGGGACAATTACCGTGGATGGCCTCGGCTCGGTTTCAGGGGCGGCCCGAGATACCCTGTGCCAGGAATTGGGTCGCCGCGGCCGCGTCCAAGGGTTTGCTGAAATAATACCCCTGAAAGATCGTGCAATCGAGGTCGCGCAGGCACTGTAGCTGCGTCGCAGTCTCGATGCCTTCTGCGATGACCCCGAGGTTCATCTGTTTCGCGATCGCGACGATCGCTGCGACGATGACCGAGTCGTTGGGGTCGGAGGTGATATCCCGGACGAACGAGCGGTCGATCTTGAGGGTATGGATCGGCAGTTTCTTGAGATAGCTCAGCGAGGAATAACCGGTACCGAAATCGTCGACCGAGAATCTGATTCCCGTGTTCATGAGGGCTTCGAGCGTTTCCAGGGTGACGTCGAGATGCTCCATCATGATGCTCTCGGTGATCTCGAGCTCCAGCAGGTTGGGCGGCAGACCGGATTGCGCCAGGGCAGCGATGACGGTGGCCAGAACCGACGGCTCCGCGTGGCGCTGGAATTGTCGGCCGGAGAGGTTGACCGCCACCCGAACCGGCGTTCCCGCAAGCTGCCAGCGCCGCGCCTGGGCGCAGGCCTCGTGCAGCACCCAGACGCCGAGCGGCACGATCAGTCCGGTTTCTTCGGCGAGCGGGATGAAATCATCGGGCGATACCGATCCGATCTCGCCGTTGTGCCAGCGTAGCAAGGCCTCCATTCCCGTGATCTCGAGCGTCTCGCCGTCGATCTGGGGCTGGAAGTGCAGCGACAGTTCTTCGTTCTTTACCGCCGCACGCAGGTGCTTCTCCAGCCGCAGATAGCGGTGGGCCTGAGAATTGATCTCCTCGGAGTAGAACTGGATGTTGCCCTTGCCGAGCTTTTTGGCGTGGTACATTGCCGCGTCGGCACAGGACAACAGCGCTTCCGCATTCTCGGCGTCGGCCGGAAAAAGGGCGACGCCGATACTGGCGCCGACGGAGATTTCGTGCCCGGCGATCGCAAAGTTACGACACGTCGCCTGCATGATCTTCTGCGCCACCTTCGCCGCGTCCTCGGGATCGTCCAACTGCGGCAGCAGCACCACGAACTCGTCACCGCCAAAACGGGCGACGGTGTCGCCACGGCGAAGGGCGCCGGAGATGCGCGCCGCGACGCCGCTGAGAAGGTCGTCGCCCTTGGAGTGGCCGAGGGTGTCGTTGACGACCTTGAAGTTGTCGAGATCGACGAACAGCACGGCGAATGATGTGGATTGACGCTGCGCCCGCAGCAGCGCCTGCTGCAACCGGTCGACGAGGAGAACGCGGTTCGGCAGTTGTGTCAGGGTATCGTAATTGGCCATGTGGGCCAGTTCCTGCTGCGCCGATTTCACCACTTCGATCTCGCGGGCATTGTCGAGGACGAGCGAGAGGGAGCGGGCGAAGCTCTGGGCCAGCAGCGAGTCATCGGCGGTGAATGGTTGTCCGTCCTGCTTGTCGCTCAGATAGAGCCGGCCGTAGACCCGACCCGATATCGAAATCGGGATCGCGAGCAGGGTGCGCATCGGCGGATGATGCCGCGGGAATCCCACGCTGCGCGGGTCTCGGGCGATATCGTCGATCTGCAGCGAGACGTTGTCAGCGACGACGGCGCCCAGCAGACCTTTGCCCTCGGGAAGTGTACCGATTTCGCGGACAGCATCCTCGGTGATGCCGACATGAATGAAACTCTTCATGCCACCGGAATCGTCGAGGATGCCGATCGCGGCGTAGCGGGCGAGCAGGAGGTGTCGCAGCGCGTCGAGCCCGGCATGGAGCAGATCGGTTTCGAGGGAGGTATGCGCGAGAACATTGAGAAGCTCTCGAGACGCCTGATGGAGACTGCCCAGTCGCGAGGACCACGCCAGGAGTCGGTCGCGTTCGGCGGCGAGTGCGCGGTTGGCGCGGCGCGCCTCTCTTAGGAGACGCCGTGCTCGCCTCCCCAGCGCCTGCTCGATGTCCTGCCGGGTTACGGCGCCGGCAAAGCATCCCGCCGCATCGACGACGGCGAGCGCCCGGGCTTGCGTATGTTTGAAGATATTGAGGGCCTTGCGGGCGCTCGTCGCCGGAGCGAGCCGCGGTGCCGATGCCGGATCCTGCCCTGACGACGCTGCCGACGCGGCGTCGCCAGGGCACGTGACGAGACCGCGAAAGCTCGTTGGGTCGTCGCGGTTCTCGAAGAGCGCATAGATCACGCCCGGCACGAGACGGCTCGGGATGTCCCTCGCCGACACGCGGACGACCTCCGGGTATAGGCACTCGCTCACCGATGGAAAACCCGGCGAGGCCAATTCAAGCGATATTCGAAAATCGTCCGTCACGATGTGAGGCGCACCGGGCGTCGGCGGTCGGCTCCGAGCGGTCACGCCGCGCGGATCGACTCGAAAAAGAGCCCAACCTCGGTACGCAGGGAGACCGCCTGATCCGCGACGTCGCCCGCGGCCGACAGGACTTCGGTTGCCGTGCGCCCCGATTCCGCCGAAACTTCGCCCAACCCCTGGACGTTGCTGGAGACTTCCTCGGTGCCGCGCGCGGCCTCCAGGATGTTGCGCGAGATTTCGTTGGTGGCGGCGCTCTGCTCCTCGACGGCAGCGGCGATCGCCACGGACACCTCGTTGATCGTGGAGATCGTCCCGACGATCTCGCGGATCACCGCGACGGCGGCCCGCGTCATGTCCTGCATCGACGCGATCTGCAGGCGGATATCCTCGGTGGCCCGCGCCGTCTGGCCGGCCAGGCTCTTGACCTCGGTCGCGACGACCGCGAAACCCTTGCCGGCATCGCCGGCGCGCGCCGCCTCGATCGTGGCGTTCAGCGCCAGGAGGTTGGTCTGGCTGGCGATGTCGCTGATGAGTTTGACCACGGCGCCGATCTTTTCCGCGCCGACCGCGAGTTCCTCGATCGTCACGTTGGTTCGCCGGGCCTGGTCGACGGCAATGCCGGTCGTGCTCGTCGATGTCGAGACGAGGCGATTGATCTCCGAAATCGATGCCGATAATTCCTCGGTGGCCGTGGCGACGCTCTGGACATTCGCCGAGGCCTGTTCAGAGGCGACGACGACAGCCTGCGTCTGCTGCTGTGTCTGGGCCGCGCCGGACGCCAGCGTCTGTGCCGAGCCCTGCATCTGCGTTGCCGCGCCGCTCACCGTGTTCAGCACGGTTTTCATCGTCTCGTCGAATTGCGAAATGGCGCTCGCGACCCGGTCCTGGCGCTGCCTGCGCTCGGCGAGCATCGCTTCCTGGTAGACCGAGATCGCGAAATCCATGTCGATCATCACCGCCGCGTTGATGGCGGCAAGCAGGGGGGCGAGGCGGCCGGGGCGCCAGCGATGCGTCTTCACCGCGAGCGTCGTCAATTCGCTGAGCACGAAATTATAGCCGCCGATATACCAGCGCGGCTCCAGGCCGATCCTGTTGTGGATCATGCCGATCTTGCGCACGCCGCTGATGTAGGCATCGTCGAAACGACCGCTGAACAGTCGCTCCCAGTGAGTCCCCTGGACCGCTTTCAGGCGCGGGATATCGCCGCCGAGCATGGCCTTGAGGTTCGCCTCGCTGGTCACGTGGCGATAGAATCCGTCCAGCAGATCGGGGAGTGCTGGCTTCACCACCTGCCAGAACTCGCGCAGTAATGCGCCTGTTTCGCTATCGATGCGCATGAAACGGAGACGACCGTCGCGATCGATATGTTCATTCAACGTCATGCGGGAATACCCTCGTGAAGTTTCAAGGCGATTCAGCAGCTAAGCGGGATCAATCCGAGCCGATTCTGTGAAGCAGTCACGATCTTCGAATTCAGTGGTCTCTGGCAGTCGGGCGTGGGACCTCGCCGCGGTCTCGAATCGGATCAAGATGCCAGTATTACTCAGAAATCTATTTTCACGCGAAACCATTTCGATGTTATTGGATCGAAACAAGTATTAATTACAGATTTACATTAATAAAAGCAGAGCAGTAAACAGCCCATGTTCAGCTATGCTGCCTATGTGGTACCAAAATAGTACTGTGTCACTTCACCGGCCGCCGTCGGCGCTATCCGAGTTACGATTAGAGGATCAGCCGCTGGCCGAGCTCCACGGCCGCCGTGCCGGCGAGTTGTTCCAACTGTGGCAGATCATGGATCGTCAGGATTTTGCCCGAGAGTACCGCGATCCGGCCCTCGCGAAGTTCGCGCAGGATATTGTTGATATGGGCGGGCGTCAGCCCGGTGGCATCGGCGAGAATGCGATGCGTCGCAGGAAACGCACACGTAATCGAACCACCGTAGCTCACGCGGTTGATCGCGGCTGATCGGGTGTAGATGGTCAGGAACAGGTCCGCGACCCGTTCGATCGCTCTCATCCGCCCGAGCCGCACGGCGAGATCTTCGAGAGACCTTGCCTTCTCGAGGGCGGCGGCGATCAGGTGCCGGGCAAAGGCGGCATCCGCCTCGATCAGGAGATCGAGCATATCCGGCACAAACTCGCAGATGATCGCGCTCGACATCATCGTGACGGAACGCTGGGCCCGCCCCGCGATACCGTCGAAGCCGATGATGTCACCGGGGATGTAGAAATCGACGATCTGGCGTCGGCCGTCCGGCAGGGTGATCGCCTCGAACGCCGATCCGTCATAAAGGGTGTACACACCGCTGGCTTGTCCGGTTTCGACAAGCTGCTCCCCTTCCTCGACCACGAAGCGCCGCACGAGCGATCTGGAAATGAGTTGGTGCTCGCGCGGGCCCAACGCGATGCTTCGCGGCGATTTCCGGAGATAGCAGTTCTCGCAGGAGCCTTTGATGACGGCCTGTTTTGACATGTCGCGCGCGAGTAGTTGCAATTCCGGGCCCTATCAGTGAGAGAAAATACGCAAAAGTTTGGCCTCATAGGTTAAGATAATAATGGATATTGCCGTGCTTTTTATAACGCTATGGCCATAAATATAATTATAAAGACGAATACAAAATAGTTTTCAGTACTAACTGGTCTACTTATAGATGCTTATATTTTTATAGAATCAGTAAAAGTTAAGTTCATTCAGCCCGATTTCCCCAAACAGGCGAATTAGTATTGTCAGAAATATATGAGATGTTTGCACTGGAATCAACACTGAGCACAAGAGCAAAATTCCGACAATGGCTTGATCGGACCGTGTCGCGCGGATCGGTTCAACCGGGCTTCGCGAGAGGATGAACCATGCCGTATGCGACAGATTCTTGACCAATTACAGAAGCCGCGGCGTCATTGCGACGCCAGACGATCAGAGCCAACCGCAAGCCCCTTTGCCCCAGCGTTCGAATTGCCGGGGCGAGATGTCGCAGGGGGTCTTGGCACGACGCGGTCGCTCGGCTAGACAGGGCCATGGCGTTCACGGTGATATCGTGCGGGGAGACATGACGAGGATGGGCGACGGCGATGCCTAGGCAAGCGCTCACGGTATTGATCGTCGCCCGGAACGAGGAAATGCAGCTCCCCGATTGTCTCGCCAGCGCCGCTTTCGCCGACGAGATCGTCGTCGTGCTCGATCGCTCGAGCGATCGTTCGGCCGGGATCGCCCGCGCTGCCGGGGCGAAGCTGCTCGAGGGCGCCTGGCCGGTCGAGGCTGAGCGTCGCAATGCCGGGATCGCCGCCTGCACCGGCCCCTGGATCCTGGAGCTCGATTCCGACGAGCGGATATCGGTCGAGCTGCGCGCGGAACTGGAACAGGTTCTCGCTGCGCCGGACGCCGATTTCTATTTGATTCCGTTCCACAATTTCATCGGCGGGGTCTGGGTCCGTTACGGCTGGGGCGCCTATAACGGTACCGCGGCCAAGCGGGCGCTGTTCCGCAAGGGCCACAAGCTGTGGGGGGCCGGGGAAGTCCACCCGAAGATCACCTTCACCGGCAGCGGTGGGAACCTCAACGGGCATATCGATCACTACGTCTATCGCGACAGCAGCGCCCTATTGGCGCGGCTCGATCGCTACGCGGCGGCGGCGGCGCGCGACGGCATCCGCAATCAACAACTGCCGAAGGTGGCGACGACGGTACGGCGCTTCTTCTCGCGCTTCTTCAAATCCTATGTCAGCCGCAAGGGCCATCGCGAAGGCTGGCGCGGCGTCGCCCTGGCATTATTCTCTGGCCTCTATCCCGTTCTCACCCATCTCAAGATCCTCGAAATGCGCGCTGCGGCAGCAAACCCCGAACTCCAGGACAAGACACTGTAATGACGGCTGTTTCGACGTATGTTTATCTCGGCACCGCGATCGTCGCGGAGGTCATCGCCACCTCGGCCCTGAAGGCCTGCGAGGGCTTCACCAAAGTCGTGCCGACCGCGGTGACCCTGGTGTTCTACCTGATTGCCTTCTGGTTCCTGTCGCTGACCCTGAAGGCGATGCCCACCGGGATCGTCTATGGCATCTGGTCGGGCGTCGGCATCGTGTTGATCTGCGCGGTCAGCTGGGTCTGGTTCAAGCAGACGCTCGATTTCCCGGCCCTCGTCGGGCTCGGCCTGATCATCCTCGGCGTCATCGTCGTCAACCTGTTCTCGAAGAGCGTCACCCTCTGACCGCCGTTCGGGCGGCGAGCGCGAGTGCGCCGGCCTCGGCCGCGTCGACCGTCAGGCTGTCCATCAGGGTATCCTGGCGGCGATGGTCGAAGCTCGGGTCGGTGACCAGATCGCGGTAGGAGATCGGCGTCAGTACCGCCGCGGTATGGGCGCCCCAGGGACCGTATTGCGTCACCGGACTCGGCCCGAACAGGCCCAGGGTCGGGGTGCCGACGGCGGCGGCCATATGCATCAACCCGGTATCGTTGCCGATGAACAGGCGGCAGCGCTTCAGGCAGGCGGCGACGACCGAAAGCGCGCCGGCGTCGACGAGATCGATCCGGCGCTCAGGCGGCAGCGCGGCCAGCACCGGGGCGACGATCGCGCGCTCGTGCGGCGCCGCAAAGATCGCGATTCGGGCATCGGCGAACACGGCGCCTGGGGCGGTGAGGCGCTGCGCGAGTTCGATGAACCGCTCGGTACGCCATTGCTTGGCGCCCCAGTTCGCGGAGGGGCCGATCGCGAGGATCGGCGAGGGGTCGGCCCCGAGGAGGCGATCGGCTGCGGTCTCGTCTGCCGCGGCGACCCAGAGATGGGGCGCCGACGGCGGCGCGAGGTCGAACAGATGCGCCAGCTGCTCGACGCGGTGCTCTGCCGGGTTGCCCTTGGCAATGACCCGGCGATGCCGCGTCCACAACAGCCAAGACAGCGCCGAGCCGCGGAGATCGACCACTAAATCCCAGCGCGTCGTCGCGACCTGACCGTAGAGATCGAGCCAGTGCCGGCTGTGCGAGCGCTTGGCGAGCGCGATCAGGCGGTCGAGCCGGGGCACCGCCGTGAACAGTGGTGCTGCGACCGGTCCCGCGACGATGGTGACCCGCGCCTCGGGATAACGCTCCAGCAGATGCGCAAGCAGCCCCGTCGACAGCACGGCATCGCCGATCCGTGTTGCGGTCACGAACAGGATGCGGCGGAGGGGGCCGGGCGGCAGGGAACCGAGACGAACAACCATGTCGGCGCTTATAGGCGGTCGGGACGGCAGGAATCCAGCGTGATGCGCGGCCCTGGCGGCCCACGGGCTTGCCAATCATCGGTCGCGGGGTCACTTAAGCGACGGATGAATTCGAAGGTGTCGTGAGCATGGCTGGATTTTACTGCGAATATCCGGGACGCGCCGTCATTGCGCTGTCGGGCGAGGATCGGGTCACGTTCCTGCAGGCGCTGATCAGCAACGACATCGCGGATCTCGTCCCCGGTGCGGCGCGCTGGGCGGCGCTGCTGACGCCTCAGGGCAAGTATCTGTGCGATTTCTTCGTCGTCGACGGCGGCGAGCGCCTGCTGCTCGATGTCGAGGCCGGACGCGCCGAGGATCTGGTCCAACGCCTGCGCCGGTTCAAGCTGCGCGCCAAGATCGCGTTGGAACTCCTCGCCGAGGCCCGGGTCTGGCTCGGCTGGGGCGAAGCGGCGGCGTCGCTTGGACTTCCGGCGCCGGGTGCCGGGCGCCTCGTCGATGGCGGCGTGGTCTTCGCCGATCCGCGCCTGCCGATTCTCGGTGTCCGCCTGATCGCCACGGCGTCCGAGGCCGCCGGCCTCTTCGCCGCGGCGGGTTTCAGCCCCACCGACTTTGCCGCCTGGGACCGGTTGCGCCTCGAAGCCGGTGTTCCCGAGGGCACACGCGATCTGGTGCCCGAGCAGTCGATCCTGCTGGAAGCCGGGTTCGACGAGTTGCACGGTGTGTCCTGGACCAAGGGCTGCTATATCGGCCAGGAGCTGACGGCGCGGACCAAGTATCGCGCGCTGATCAAGAAACGGCTGATGCCGGTGCGGATCGCCGGACCGGCGCCGCCGTTCGGCGCGATCATCGAGCAGGACGGC
>CAIUCF010000830.1 GCA_903897565.1 uncultured Rhodospirillales bacterium
ATCCTCGGCGGCGCCATGTCCTGGGTTTCCGAGCGCCACCTGGTCGCCGCGATCTCCAATGCCGGCGGCTTCGGCATCATCGCCTCCGGATCGATGAGCCCGGCGCTGCTGGCCGCCGAGATCGTCGGGACTCGTGCGCTCACCACCAAACCGTTCGGCGTCAACCTCATCACCATGCATCCCCAGCTCACCGAGCTGATCGATGTCTGCGTGGCCCATGATGTCGGCCATGTCGTCCTGGCCGGCGGCCTGCCGCCCTCGGCTGCGATCCAGCGAATCAAGGATGCCGGCAAGAAGGTGATCTGCTTCGCCCCCGCCCTGGTGCTGGCGCGCAAGCTCGTCCGCATGGGCGTCGATGCCCTGGTGATCGAGGGCATGGAAGCCGGCGGCCATATCGGCCCGGTCGCGACCAATGTGCTGGTGCAGGAGATCCTGCCGCATATCACCGAAGTGCCGGTATTCGTCGCCGGCGGTATCGGCCGTGGCGAGACGATCGTCTCCTATCTGGAACTCGGCGCGTCCGGCGTTCAACTCGGCACGCGCTTCGTCTGCGCCACCGAATCGATCGCGCATCCGCGCTTCAAGCAGGCATTCATCCGCGCGTCCGCCCGCGACGCCGTGCCCTCGGTCCAGTTCGACGCGCGCTTTCCCGTCATTCCGGTGCGCGCCCTCATCAACGAGGGCACCAAGCGCTTCATGGAAATCCAGCGCGAGATCGTGGTGCGGTTCAACGCCGGCGAGGTCAACCAGAAGGATGCCCAGCTGGAAATCGAGCATTTCTGGGCCGGCGCCCTGCGCCGCGCCGTGATCGATGGCGACGTCGAAGGCGGCTCGGTCATGGCGGGCCAAAGCGTCGGCATGGTGACCCGGGAAGAACCGACCGCCGCGATCATCGCGGAGCTGATCGATCAGGCACTCGCCGCGATACAGGCGCGCCTCATTTTTCGGGAACCGGCCGCGATTTAGCGTATTATCCCGCCATGAGCCCCCATCGATGGGGCTCATGCGGTCTGGCGCAATTCCGGCCGCGACGCCACATCATTGAACTCGCCCCTCGATCGCCACATTGTCGTGACATTTCAAGCGGACGGATAGCAAAGACCGGAGGACTGGCCACGGATGGATGATCGCTCGGGAGATATCGGGGCACGTTCCCTGCTCGGGCGGTTGCGGATCGTCATGGCGGGCGCCGGCTCGCCCGAAGACCGCCTGACCGAGGTCGTCCAGAGCATCGCCTCCAGCATGAAGGCCGAGGTCTGCTCGACCTATATCCGCCGCGCCGGCGACATCCTCGAACTCTACGCCACCGAAGGCCTGTTCCCGGAAGCCGTGCACCGCACCCGGCTGCGCCTCGGCGAGGGCCTCGTCGGCGTCATCGCCGCGACCGCACGGCCATTGTCGCTGTCCGATGCCCAGTCGCATCCGGCCTTCGCATATCGGCCCGAGACTGGCGAAGAAATCTATCACTCGCTGATGGGCGTGCCGATCCTGCGATCGGGCCAGGTCACCGGCGTCCTCGTGGTGCAGAACCGTTCCCGCCGGCATTACACCGACGAAGAAATCGAGACGCTGCAAACCGTCGCCATGGTGCTGGCCGAGCTTGTCGCGGGCGGCGGCCTCGTCAGCCGTGACGAGCTGCATCCGACCGAGGGCATCGCTACCCTGCCCCATCGGCTCGACGGGCTGCGACTCAACCCCGGCGTCGCGATCGGTATCGCGGTACTGCATCAGCCCAGCATCGTCATCAGCCAGTTCGTCGCCGAAGACCCGGAGGCGGAACTGGTTCGTCTCGACGTCGGCATCGAACAGATGCAGCGCGCGATCGATCGGTTGCTGGCCTCCAGCGGTCTCGGCGACGGTGGCGAGCACGCCGACATCCTCGAGACCTACCGCATGTTCGCCGAAGATCGCGGCTGGCTCGGACGGATCCGCGAAGCGGTGCGCAGCGGCCTGACCGCCGAGGCCGCCGTCCAGAAGGTCCGCGACGACACGCGGGCGCGGATGAAGCAGATCAGCGATCCCTATGTCCGCGAACGCCTCGCCGACCTCGAGGATCTCGCCAATCGGCTGCAGCATCATCTCTCGGGCGAAACCACCATCATCCCGACGGACCAGCTGCCGGACGACGTCGTGCTGATCGCGCGCAACATGGGGCCTGCCGAGCTTCTGGACTACGACCGCCGCCGGTTGCGCGCCCTGATCCTCGAAGAGGGCTCGCCGACCTCGCATGTCGCGATCGTCGCCCGCGCCCTCGACATTCCCGTCGTCGGTCGCTGCAAGGGTGCGCTCAGCCAGATCGAGCCGGACGATCTTCTGGTCGTCGACGGCGACAACGCCCAGGTCATGATCCGGCCGAGCGAGGATATCCAGGTCGCGGTCGAGCAGCGTCTGGCCGACCGCCGGACCCGGCGCGCGGTCTATCAGTCGGCGCGCAATCTGCCTGCCGTCACCCAGGATGGCGTCACCGTCGGCCTGTACATGAACGCCGGCCTGCTGATCGACCTGCCTGAACTCGACGCCAGCAACGCCGACGGCATCGGACTGTATCGCACCGAGCTGCCGTTCATGATCCGCAGCAGCTTTCCCTCGGTGATCGAGCAGGCCCATCTCTACCGCCGGATCCTGGAACAAGCTAACGGCAAGCCGGTCGTGTTTCGGACGCTCGATATCGGCGGCGACAAGCTGCTGCCTTACCTGCCCGAGACGATCGAGGAAAACCCGGCGATGGGCTGGCGCGCGATCCGCATCGCGCTGGACCGGCCGACCATGCTGCGACACCAGTTGCGGGCGTTGATCCTCGGCGCCTTCGGCCAGTCCTTCTCGGTCATGTTCCCAATGGTCGCCGAGACCGCCGAGTTCCTGGCGGCAAAGCGCATCCTCGAGCTCGAGCTGCAGCGGGCAAAGCAGCGCGGACGCAAGCTGCCGGAGCGGATCCAGGTCGGTGCGATGATCGAAGTGCCATCGCTGATCTTCCAGCTCGACACCTTGTGCAAGCATGTCGACTTCGTTTCGGTCGGCTCGAACGACCTGATGCAGTTCCTGTTCGCCTCCGACCGCGGCAATCCGCGGCTGGCGGATCGCTATGACCTGCTGTCGCCGCCGGCGCTGCGCTGCCTGCGCGAAATCCTCAACGTGACGCAGAAGGCGGGGGTGCGGGTTTCGGTCTGCGGCGAGATGGCGGGCAATCCGCTCGAGGCTATGGCCCTGATCGGGCTCGGCTTTCGCCACCTCTCGATGACCCCCGGCTCGATCGGCCCCGTCAAGGCGATGGTGCGGACGATCGACTCCGGGCCGCTCTCGCTGTTCGTGTCCCATCTTCTCGAACAGCCGGATCACAGCTTCCGGTCCAAGCTGCGCGACTACGCGGCAGACCACGGCATCACAGTTTAGCGGGACCCGGACCATCTGTGCTTCCGGCAGTTAAGCTGCTACAAGAATTTCGTGGTTTTGATCGCGATGACGGAAAATGGCTAAGCTCTCTGAGCACTACCAACTGCAACAAGAAGCCGGCGGCCCCCAAGACGGACCCGGCTCGACGTGGAGTAGTGCGCGCGATGGCGTCGCCGGCTTGCTCGCGAAGCGCCGGGACGCGCTGGGATGGAAGCTCACGGATATTGCCGAATCACTGCGAATTCGCGTCGAGTATTTGACGGCGCTGGAAGCGGGATCGCTCGAAGGCTTGCCCGGCCCAGCCTACGCCATGGGTTTCCTGCGCGCCTATGCCGATTACCTCGGCTTCGACGGCAAGGACATCGTGCGGCGCTTCAAGGCGGAACAGACCTCGCTCAGCGCCAAGCCGGAATTGACATTCCCGATGCCGCTGACGGAGCGCGGCATTCCCGGCAGCGGCCTGCTGCTGACGGCGCTGATCCTGGTCGGACTCGGCTACGGCACCTGGTACTACCTGTCCTCGGACAAGGGCGACGCCCTGCCCCAGGTCGAGGCCGTTCCGGCGCAACTGGCGCCCAAGCCGCCGGCCGCGCCGAAACCCGCGGCAGTGGCGGCGACTCCTGCGCCCGCAGTACAGGCGCCGCCGCTGGCGCTGACGCCCCAACCGATGCCGACGCCCGCCGCTTCGACAAGCCCGACGACGCCGACGACACCGCCAGCGATCACAGCGTCCCCGAATGCGGTGACCCCTGTCCAGCCGGTCATCATCCAAGCGGCGCCTCAGCCGAGCGCCCCGCAGCCCGTTCAGGCAGCCGCACCGACGGTGCCCGCGGAATCGCCCGCGCCGCGGCCGGCTCCCCCTGTCGTCGTACCGCCCCCTGCTCCGCCGGCGCCGATCGCCGCGACCAGCAAGATCGAGATCGTTGCCTCGGCGATCACCTGGTTCCAGCTGTCGGAGAACAACAAGCCGATCGTCACCAAGATGCTGCAACCGGGCGAAAGCTTCCCGGTGCCCGACCGCCCCGGCCTGTCTTTGTGGACCGGCAACGCTGGCGGCATGCATCTCGTCGTCAACGGTACCAGCCTGCCGCCTCCCGGTCGTCTGGGTGAGGCGAAACGCCATATCAAGCTCGACCCGGATTCCCTGCTTTCGGCTCCCCGTCATTAAAGCTTCTCGGGCGGCAACATTGACTTCCCGCCTTGATATCCCTATGTGTGCTCGGCTCTTGCGAGCCCCCTGCGATTCTCCGAGGTGTTGATGTTCGGCGCGCTTGCCCGACGGCTTTTTGGTTCCGCCAACGACCGTTTTCTAAAGAGTCTGAACCCGTTGGTCGCGGCCATCAACCAGCAGGAAGCGACCGTCACGGCGCTGACCGATGCTGCCCTGACCGATCGCACCCGTGTGTTCAAGGAACGGCTCGCTGCGGGCGAGACTCTCGACGACATTCTGGTTGATGCCTTCGCCACGGTTCGTGAAGCCGCCCGTCGCGTGCTCGGCCAGCGCCCCTATGACGTCCAGCTGATCGGCGGCATCGTCCTGCATCGCGGCATGATCGCCGAGATGAAGACCGGCGAAGGCAAGACCCTGGTCGGCACGCTTGCCGTCTATCTGAACGCACTCGCCGGCAAGGGCGTCCATGTCGTCACGGTCAACGACTACCTCGC
>CAIUCF010000831.1 GCA_903897565.1 uncultured Rhodospirillales bacterium
CCGGATCCTGGACAGTGGGAAGATAAAGCCGGGCCGGATCGGCGCGGGAAAAGCCGCCGTTGCGATCGACCGACCACTGCATCGGCGTGCGCACGCCGTCTCGGTCGCCGAGATAGACGTTGTCGCCCATGCCGATCTCGTCGCCGTAATACAGCACGGGCGTTCCGGGCATCGTCAGCAACAGCCCGTTGAGGAGGTCGATCTTGGTCCGGTTATTCTCCATCAGCGGCGCGAGGCGGCGGCGGATTCCGAGATTGATCCGGGTGCGGGCGTCGCTGGCGTAGTAGCTCCAGAGATAGTCGCGCTCGCGATCCGTGACCATTTCGAGCGTGAGCTCGTCATGGTTGCGCAGGAAGATCGCCCATTGGCAGTTGTCGGGAATATCCGGGGTCTGCCGCATGATGTCGGTGATGGGATGGCGATCTTCCTGGGCGACCGCCATGTAGATGCGCGGCATCAGTGGGAAGTGAAACGCCATGTGGCATTCGTCGCCGTCACCGAAATAGGGCAGCACGTCCTCGGGCCATTGGTTGGCCTCGGCCAGCAGCATTCGCCCCTGGTAGGAGGCATCGACATCGGCGCGCAGCTTCTTCAGGATGACGTGGGTCTCGGCCAGGTTCTCGTTGTTAGTGCCGTCCCGCTCGCAGAGATAGGGCACGGCGTCGAGCCGCAAGCCGTCGACCCCGGCGTCGAGCCAGAAGCGCATGACGCTGAGGATCGCCTTGACCACTGCCGGATTGTCGAAGTTCAAATCCGGCTGATGCGCGTAGAACCGGTGCCAGTAATACTTGCCGGCCACGGCATCCCAGGTCCAATTCGACTTTTCGGTATCGCTGAAGATGATCCGCGTCCCCGAATAGAGCTGATCGGAATCCGACCAAACGTAGAAATCGCGATGGTTGCTGCCCTCCGGCGCGTTGCGCGCCCGCTGGAACCACGGATGCTGGTCCGAGGTGTGGTTGACGACGAGCTCGGTGATCACCCGCATGCCGCGGCGATGAACCTCGCGGATGAATTTGCGGAGATCGGCCATCGTGCCGTAGGAGGGGTGCACGGCGCGGTAATCGGCAATATCGTAACCGTCATCGCGCAGCGGCGAGGGATAGAACGGCAACAGCCACAAGGCGGTGACGCCCAGGCTCTGAACGTAATCGAGCTTTTGCAGCAAGCCCTTGAAATCGCCGATGCCATCGTCATCGCCGTCGAAGAACGCCTTGACGTGCAATTGATAGATGACCGCGTCCTTGTACCAGGTCGGATCGTCAGCCGCGGTCACCATGACGCGCTCCCCTTGCCGACGAGCTTCAGCACCATGGCGGGCTGCGTCGCCGGGTCGAGATAAACCTCGTGGTGCCGACCCTGCCAATGCCGCCGCTCTCCCGAAAACAGCTCCACCGTCTCGAAGCTGCCGTCCTCGCCGAGCTCCATCATCTCCAGAGGGAAGTTGAGCCACGCCGATGCCGGGACTGCTGGATCGAGGTTCACCGCGACGAACACGTGATCGCCGCCGAAAGGCGATTTCTTGCCGTAGAACAGGACATTGGGATGACTTGCCTCGTCGAAGCGGAGATTGACGAATTCCTGCAGCGCCGGGCTGTTGCGGCGGAGGTGATTGAGCCGGCGGATTTCGTCTTTGAGGTTGCCGGGAGCGTCCCAGTCGCGGACTTTGAACTGGTATTTCTCCGAATCTGCGTACTCTTCGCGCCCCGGCAGGGCCGCCGCCTCGCAGAGTTCAAAGCCGCTATAGATCCCGTAGGCTGGGGACAACGTCGCCGCCAGCACCAGCCGGATCAGAAAGCCGGCGCGGCCACCGGTCTGGAGGAAGAACGGTAGGATATCCGGCGTGTTCGCGAAGAAATTCGGCTGCATGTAGTCCCGGGACTCACCGGTCGTCAGCTCGACCAGATATTCGGTCAGCTCCGCCTTGGTGTTGCGCCAGGTGAAATAGCTGTAGGACTGGGCGAACCCGATCTTTGCCAGGCGCCGCATCATTTTCGGTCGGGTGAAAGCTTCCGCGAGGAAGATCACCTCAGGATGATCGCGCTTGACCTCGGCGATGAGCCATTGCCAGAACGCCACCGGCTTGGTGTGTGGATTGTCGACGCGGAAGATCTTGACGCCCTCGCCGATCCAGAACTGCACGACCTCCAGCAGCGCGGCCCACACCGCGCGCCATTCGCCGCCATCGAAGTCGAGATTGACGATATCCTCGTATTTCTTGGGCGGGTTTTCCGCGAACTTGATCGTGCCGTCGGGGCGGCGACGGAACCAATTCGGATGCTCCGTCACCCAGGGGTGATCCGGCGCGCACTGGATCGCGAGGTCGAGCGCGAGTTCCATGCCATGGGCCTCGGCGGCCCGCCGGAAACGGCGAAACCCCTCGAGCCCACCGAGCTCCGGATCGACCGCCATGTGCCCGCCGGCCGCGCTGCCGATCGCGTAGGGACTGCCGGGATCGCCTGGCGCGGCGGTCAACGCGTTGTTGCGCCCCTTGCGATTGCTGAGTCCGATCGGGTGGATCGGCACGAGGTAGAGGACGTCGAAGCCGAGTTCGCGAATCTCCGGCAAGCGCCGCTCGCAATCGGCGAAGCTGCTCGATCGATCGGCGTGATTGCCCTGGCTGCGCGGGAAGATCTCGTACCAGGCAGAAAACCGTGCCGCCTTGCGATCGACGACGAGATCGAGAGCCCGCGCGCTGCTCTGGAGATCGTCCCGGTCCGGGATGGCGCCCACGGCATGGGACACAAAATGCGAGAGCAACAGGTCGCTCGCCTCTTCGCTGGTAGCTTCGTGGTTGCGCAGCCGATCGAAACGCGTGCTCAACGCCTCCAAGCGGCGCGTAAGCCGCTCGCGCCCGGCGCGGGACGCCCGGCCCACCGCCTCGGCGAGCAATTCCCGGCCCTCGAGCAGATCCGACCCAATCGCCTGCCCCGCCGCGCGCTTCTTCACGGTATCGGCACGCCATGACGAGAAACGGTCGGTCCAGGCTTCGATGACGTAAGTGCAGCGGCCCTGTGCCGTCGGCGTGATCGTGCCCGACCAGCGGTCATTTTCTTCATGACGCATCGCGACATGGCGCCAGGGAGACCCCTCGCCCTCGCGGAATCGGATCGCCGCTGCAAGCCGGTCATGGCCGTCGCGGTAGATATCGGCGGTGATCTGCACCGCATCGCCGATCACCGCCTTCGCTGGAAAGGCGCCGCCGTCGACGGCCGGCTGGGCGGCTTCGATGATGACGCGAGAGGGTGGCGACGATGCTGCTCCGGCGTCGCGTTCCGGCTCCGCCTCGAATGCCCCCGTCCCGGGATGCGTGCGGAAGATGCGGATTTCGCCCGGTCGCAGGACGATGTCCGGTCGATCCAGTGACAGGGGTGATGCATCAGGCGTGACGTCTTCGAGATCGACATACTTGTCGAGCGGCGCCAGGAGCCAATCGAGATCGATCCGGTAAGAATTCACCCCATCGGTATTAATGACGATGAACACCAGGTCATCGCCCGTGCTGCTCGTTCTGGCAAAGCCCTGGACGGCGTCGTAGGGGCGCGCGAGGGCGCGCGGCGGGCCGCCGCTGAGGGCCGGGATCGTCGCCTTGAGTGCGTTGGCCGTTGCAATGAACCGGGTGAGATCGCCCGTCGCGGCGCCGTTCTCCAGAGCCGCCTGACTTTCCGGATCGCGCGGCCAGTCCATCATGCGCTCGTAACCAGCCGGCATCAGGATACCGGTGGAGAACAGCGCGGCGATCAGATAGCGAGCCTTGTAGGCGGCCATCCGAACCGGCAGATCTTCCTCAGCGTCATCCCAGAAATGCCCGGTGCGCTCGTTCTCAGGGAACCCGATGGTCGATCCGATCGACTGCAGCAGCGCCTCTTGGGACACGAACCAGGGCGACCGCGCATCCCACCAGCGCACGCTGTTGAAGATGAAGTCGAAGCCTGCTCCCGTGATCTGGCGTAATTCTGCCTCGGGTCGGCCGAGGGCGTCCGCGCAGAAGAAGCACGCCGGCACGGCCGCCTTGGCCTCGGCGATCAGTTCCGCCCAGACATCGGCCGGGACCATCGACGCCGCCGGGCAACGAAAACCCTCGATACCCAACGCCGCATAATGACGGATGACGCCGAGAAAATATTCGCGGATCGCATCACGACTGCCGGGATTCCAGTCGATCCGAGCGGCTTCGGTCCGTCCCCAGCCCTCCTCCTGCCCCGTGGGCTCGCTCAGGAACCAGTCTGGATGTCTCGCGCGGAGATCGCCATCGGCCGCGGTGTGGGTCAGCACGCAGTCGATCATCACCCGCAGCCCGCATTCGCGAGCCTCGGCAGCGAACCGCGCCACCAGAGAAGAGTCGTCAAGATTGCTCGAGGCAGGGCGATGACGCGCGGCGAGTGACCAATGGTCCTTGATGGAGAACGGATCACCCGGCGTCGCGGTCTCTTGGAAGGGACCGAGCGACAACACATCGAAGTTCATGCCGCGGATCCGCGGCAGATGCCCAGCCCATGTATCAATCGATCCGAGGGCTTCGGGAAAAAGATTGTATAATCGGGGTGTCGCCAGAGAGAGCATCGCATCCGCTGAGTTGTTCATGTATTGGACAACCGCTTGGAAAGCGTTTAGTTCCGACTTTTGTACGAAATGCGAACATAATTATAGAGTTATCTCGGTAATACCGTAGTTCTATATGATTATATTATTCGATATATCTGTTATTTTATATTAAATTATTCAATGTTTTAGATAAAATCTCTTGTGATCAAATCAGAATTTATTAAAGTATTTTATAACTCGAATCC
>CAIUCF010000832.1 GCA_903897565.1 uncultured Rhodospirillales bacterium
CCGTTGGAGCCTTTCACGGTCCACGATTTGCGTCGAACGTCCTCGACGCTTTTGAACGAGTTGGGGTTCAATAGTGACTGGATCGAAAAATGCCTCGCGCACGAAGACGGTCGTTCCTCGCGCGGCGTTTATAACAAGGCCGAATATGAGCACCAGCGCCGACATATGATGCAGGAGTGGGCCAATATCGTTGAGGCCTGGATCGCCGGTCAGAAATATGCCCCGACCCTATATCCGGCTGCGATGGACCTGCTCACGCCGGCTCTTGACGTTTGACGGGTCGTGTCGTCCGCAGTCGTACATCTGGCGTCGGCGCACGTTTCGCCGTCCGAAGCGTAGAAGCGCGCTTGCGGGCCTCAAGCCAGTCTTCCACCTCAGCGAGATCCCAGACGACACACCGCGAGGTTAGGTAAAAGCGGGCTGGAAATTCGCCTCTTCGCTCCATCTCGTAGATGGTCGTATCGGCAAGAGGCACCAGCTCTCGAAGCTGATCCCGCCGGATGGTCTTTCTTTGCCGTGGTTGTGCTTGCTGCGCCATCTTGGGATCTCGCCATATCCGATGAATGAACGCGATAGAAGGCGATAACGCGCGGCTATTGAAGCAATAAAACCCCTCGTAGTAGTATCGGATAGCGTTGCGCGCATATGGGACGAGTTTATACGCAAGGCAGAGCATTGAAGCCGTTCGCCTGCAAAGCTGCTTGCTGTCGGCTCAGCCGAGAGGGGGTGTGAGGGATTGCCGATACAGATCCGGCAGATTCGCTACGTAATCGCAGCGGCCGAGCACGGCAGTTTCCGTCGAGCAGCGGCAGCCTTGGGCGTTCAAGAATCGGCGATCAGCCGCCGCATCCGCGAGCTGGAGGACCGGCTCGGGACGGCGTTCTTCATACGCTCTCCAAGCGGCGTCATGCTCACGCATGCCGGGAAACAGTTCGTCCAACGCGGCCGCAAGGCTCTGATGGAAATCGGCCTCGCAAAGGCCGAAATGTCGGCGATCGGCCGCGGTGAAGACGGTCACGTTCATATCGGAATATTCTCGTCACTGGCGTCGGGATTTCTATCCGACCTGATCGAATCGTTTGGCGCCCGCCACGCCGCCGTCAAACTCACGTTCATCGACGGCAATCCCGCAGATCATGTGGCCGCCATCCGGAAGCACCAACTCGATGTCGCGTTCATAACCGGGGCGGCGGATTGGCCTGGCTGCGATGGCCTACAACTCTGGACAGAACGCATCTACGTCGTACTGCCGAAAGGGCATCGACTTGGCGGCGACGGGGAAGTCGATTTCGCTGAACTTGCCGGCGAACCCTTCATCGTCAGTGAGAGCGCGCCCGGCGAGGAGATCCACGATTACCTTGTGAAGCGGCTTGCCGATCTTGGCCGCCACCCTGAAATCCACCATCAGGCCGTCGGCCGGGACAACCTCATGCGCCTCGTGGCGCTCGGCCGCGGTTTGACGGTCACGAGCGAAGCGACAACGGCCGCGCAATTTCCGGGCGTCATGTTCCGACCCATCGTCGGCGAACTCCTACCCTTTTGCGCGGTTTGGTCGCCGCAAAACGACAATCCGGCTTTGCATCGACTTCTTGAGATGGCGAGGTCCATGGCTGGTATCGGGAAATCGCAGGAGATCAGCGAGTTTCCCCGTGAACTAGCCGTCCCTGCTTTGCTTTCGCAAAACCCCGATCCGTCGCAATGAAACGCGCCAGCATGGGAACGATCAGTCGAACCGGATCGGTCTGCGGTTGGCCGGACTCGCGGCCCAGGATCTCTGCGTAGGCGATAAGATCGCGATGCAGGCTGGCGGGCAGTTCGACAGTGACCTTCACGGGCTTGTCGTTGGCAATGGGAGAGAGTTTTAGCTTCGCCAATTCAGCCTCCATAGGGTTCGAGCACGAGATCGCGCGTAACGATAACGCGAACCGGAAATCCGGGCCGGACCGTCAATGTCGGCGCGATATTGAGCTGGCGGCTGACGATTTGCTGTCCGGTCTGGCTGATGCTGTTGGAAGCGCCTGAGCGCAGCGCCTGAACGAGGCTGTTTTCGTTCTGGCTCGTCCCGGCCTCGGCGCCGACGCTCAGAATGGTCGACAGCGCGGCAGCTTTGAGGAGTTCGCCCCAATGGTAGTCGACGCCATCTTCAAGGCCTGCGTAGCCCTCGGCATCCGCGCCAGGTTGGCGCTCCAGGACGATCGAGCGACCGTTGGGGAACAGGAGCCTGTTCCAAACCAACAGCACGCGGCGCTGCCCGAAACCGACGCCGTTGTCATATTGTCCGATCACGCGCGTACCCTGCGGCACGAGAAGGATATGGCCCGTGGGGCTGTCATAGACGTTCTCGGTGACCTGCGCGGTGATCTGGCCTGGAAGGTCGGATCGGATGCCGGTGATCAGCGCGGCTGGGATGACGGCGCCCGCCTGGAGCACGTTTGCCGAGGCAGGCGCCGCCACGCGATCGGTCGAGACCGTGCGCTTGTCTGGGGTCTGATTGAGGAAGGCGAGCTGGCGGTCTTGCGCGGATGGCGTGGCAGGCTGGGGCGCGAGGCCCAGGCTCGCGAGGTCCGGCTGCGGTAGCACCGGCATCGTGGCGGGCGCGGGCGCGTTGTTGGCGGGCCTGGTCTCGGTAGATGCGAACAGGTGCGCTGTTCTGGCCGACTCCAACTCCTGATGACGGCGTTGCTCTTCCTGATCGATCCCCGGATTGGGCGCTCCGATGTTCGGGGTCGGCACCGGTTGGCCAGAGTTTTGTGCGTTGAGGATCGGGCGACCGAGATCGCCCGGCAGCGGCGGCCCCAGCTTCGGCACACCCGAATAGTCCCTTGGCAGACCCGCGAGCCCGTCTGGCGTCGTGCGATTGTCGGTGGAATACAGCTCTTCGTGGGTCTTGCCGCCGTGACCGGCCTGGAGCGCATAGATGAGCGCGGCGCCGATGCCGGCGCTGGCGACGAGAGCCAACCCCGCTAGCACTTTTCGCGAAATTCGCGTCACGCGGGGAGGTTCGGCGCGCAGTCGCATTGGAGCGGTGGGTTCGCCAGTCAATGGCAGCGCGCCGTCGTCTGGTTCGGGCGTATTTTCCTTCGCGGGCCCGCTCTCGCTCATGACGCCGGCCTTCCGTCGGTGCGGGATATCCGCACGCGCTTCTGGTTCTTGTCGGAACCGAAGCGCAGCTCGGCGGCGGCGAACAGCCGGTCGACGATCATGTAATTGCCGCGCACCCGGTAGTTCACGAGTTCGGACGTATCGCCTTCCGGGCCGACGACGAAGATCGGAGGCATTTCGCCTTGGGCGATGCCGCGCGGAAACTCGATAAAGACTTGTTTGCCGTCATCGAAAGCGCGAAGCGGCCGCCACGGTGCGCGATCACCGGTTACGTCGTAGCGAAAATTGACGCGCGCCAGATCGACGCCGGTGGCTACGGGCTGCGCCGCTTGCGCCTCGGCATTCTGTCGGCGGAGCGCAATGAGCTGATCCTGCGGATACTGCCAGGATACCGAGGCCATGTAAGTCTTCTCGGTCGATCGAAGCTCCAGGTGATAGGTGCGAGCATTGGTGTTGATGACGAGGTTGGTCATCAGTTCAGGCCGCGTCGGCTTGACGAGAATGTGGACCTGCTGGGTCGCGCCCGCGCCGCTCTGGGTGTCGCCTATGATCCAGCGCACGGTGTCGCCGGCCGCTACGGGACCAGAGCCAACGAGTGTCTCTCCAGGCTGCAAGGCAATGTCGGTGATCTGACCGGGGGCGGCATAGACCTGGTAGAGCGCGCCTTCGACGAACGGATAAATCTGGATGGCGTTGATGAAGCCATTCCTGACTGGCTGCATGCGCGCAGCCGCATTGGCCTGATTTACCCGCACGGTGGGATCGGCAGGTTCTGGCGCGGGTTTGCCGTCCTGATCGACTGGCTTCAATTGTCCAGGCAGCGGCAGCACCTTCGGCAGCTCAACCACTTTGACTGGCGCGGGTGGATCGGCCGCAAGGACGGCGGGAGCGGCTTCATCATAGGTTATCTCCGGCGGCTTCATCGCCGTTGCGCAGCCGGTGAGCGCGGTGGCGCAAAGCAGTAAAGCCGTGAGCGCGGCGGTGCGGAAAGGCGCACTTTCAAGATTTACGCGGGCGGCTCCGCGAACGACGGACGTCATTGTCCAAGCTCCTTCGACCAGTTGATGGCGTTGATGTAGATTCCGAGCGGGTTCTTCCTGAGCGCGTCGGCGGTCCGCGGTGTCTGCACGACGACAGTCACGATGGCGCTCCATCGCTCGGTGCTGGCGAGACTGCCGTCCTGATAGCGGCGCTCGATCCAGGCGATCCGGAAGGAGGTTGGGGAAGCGCGAATGACGGACGATACGTCCACGGCGACCTGTTGTTTGCCGACATTTGCGAACGGATCATTGGTGCGGGCGTAATCGTTCAGCGCGAGCGCGCCGGCCTGCGTCGTAAAATCGTAGGCGCGCAGCCAGTTCTGACGGACAATGATCGGGTCAGACGGAATGCTTCTGACCTGTTCGATGAATTTGGCGAGGTAGAAGGCGACCTGCGGATCGCTCGGCTCGTAGTCGGCGGTGGCCGGCGCGACCGCCTGAGCCGCGCCCAACTTGTCGACCTGCACCACCCACGGGACGATTGAACCGGACGCGGATTGCCAAACGAGCGCGGTGGCAAGTCCCGCCGAAAGAATGAGCGAGCCAAGGGCCATGAGGCGCCAATTGCGGGCTTGGACCCGAGCGGAGCCGATGCGGTCATCCCAGACCTGAGCGGCCCTTTGATAAGGCGTTTCGGGTAGCGGGGCCTGGCCGTAATGGGTGGATGGTCGCTTGAACATCAGCTGTCACTTTCGGAAAGGTTGACGGAAGAGCCGCCGCCATGGCTGTCGCCGGATCGCACCGCGTGACCGGCGGTCTGGACGCCGTGAGACATGGCCTGAGAGCGCTTCATGCGCGCGGCCCAGGCGGGCGTTTGATCGGAGGAGCCGCTTGTCGGCGCGGCGCCAGCGGCCTCGGCCTGGGCTGCATCGCCACCGATCGAACCTCCGGTCATTTCGAAGGCGGCGCGGGCGCCTGACTGGTAGCTCGATTTGAGGCTGTCAGCGGCG
>CAIUCF010000833.1 GCA_903897565.1 uncultured Rhodospirillales bacterium
GAACCGCCGAGGAAGAAGCCCTTCTCGTAGCCCTGCAGCTTGAAGCCGCGGCCGTCGACCAGCAGGCTCGCACCTTCCTGGACGCCGAGATCGATATAGCCGCGCACGCGCTGCATCGCCTCGCGGGTCACGAGCGGGCCGTAATCGGCGCCGGCATCGGAAGACAGGCCGACCTTGAGGCCCTCGACGCGCGGGATCAACTTCTTGACCAGGGCGTCGGCGGTTTCCTTGCCGACCGGCACGGCAACCGAGATCGCCATGCAGCGTTCGCCGGCCGAGCCGTAGCTGGCGCCGACGAGCGCGTCGACCACCTGGTCGAGATCCGCGTCGGGCAGGATCAGCATGTGGTTCTTGGCGCCGCCGAAGCACTGGGCGCGCTTGCCGTGGCGTGCCGCGGTCTCATAGATGTAGTTCGCGATCGAGCTTGAGCCGACGAAGCCGAGCGCCTTGACGCGCGGATCGGTGAGCAGCGTGTCGACCGATTCCTTATCGCCGTTGACGACGTTGAAGATGCCCTTGGGAAGGCCCGCTTCGAGCAGCAGCTCGGCGAGGCGCAGCGGCACCGAGGGATCACGCTCCGACGGCTTGAGGATGAAGGCATTGCCGCAGGCGATGGCCGGCGCGGCCTTCCACAGCGGGATCATGGCGGGGAAGTTGAACGGCGTGATGCCGGCGACGACGCCGAGCGGCTGGCGCATCGAATAGACGTCGATGCCGGTGCCGGCGTTGTCGGTGAACTCACCCTTCAGCAAATGCGGGATGCCGATCGCGAATTCCACGACCTCGAGGCCGCGCTGAATGTCGCCCTTGGCGTCGGGAACGGTCTTGCCGTGTTCGGAAGAGAGCAGCTTGGCGAGGCTTTCCATGTCGCGGTTGATGAGTTCGACGAACTTCATCAGCACGCGGGCGCGGCGCTGCGGGTTGGTCGCGGCCCAGGCGGGCTGCGCCGCTTCGGCATTGGCGATCGCGGCTTCGGTCTCGGACTTGCTCGCCAGCGGGACGCGGGCCTGAACTTCGCCGGTGTTGGGGTCGAACACGTCGGCGAAGCGGCCGGAGGTGCCGTCGACATGCTTGCCGTCGATGAAATGGGTGAGCTGGCGTGTCACGCGTGGTCTCCTCGCAAATGGATCAGGGCATGTTTCCGCCCCGGGAACTCGATTTCGCCGCAATAGATCATTTTGATTTTCCCATGTCTATGGCACTTTCTGATCTATCGCTGTGCATGGAATCGCATATTGGCCGAGTCATTCGACTGGAACGCGCTGCAATCCTTCCTCGCCGTGGCGAGGGCAGGACGGCTAACCCTGGCTGCTCGGCGGCTGGGGATCGATCACTCCACCTTAAGTCGACGGCTCAAGGATCTGGAGGCGGCACTGGAGACGCGGCTATTCGAACGCAGTGTCCAGGGCTACGTCCTGACGCCCCAGGGCGAGCGCCTGATGGAATCGGCACAAGCGATGGAAACCGTTGCCTTTTCCATCCTCAAGGATGTCGCCGGGGCGAGCCTGCGGATTGCCGGAACGGTGCGGATCGGCGCGCCGGACGGGCTCGGCGCAAGCTTTCTCGCACCCCGGCTCGGCCGGCTCGGCGAGATGCATCCCGAGTTGTCGATCCAGCTCGTCACCATGCCGCGCATCTTCAACCTTACCAAGCGCGAGGCGGATATCGCGATCGGCCTCGCGCCGCCCAATGAGGGCAGGCTGCACGCGCGCAAGCTTACGGATTACGAGTTGGGGCTTTTTGCCTCACGGGACTATCTCGACCGTCACGGCACCCCGACTGAGCGGCTGCAACTGCGCCAGCATCGCCTGATCGGCTATGTCGGCGAGCTGATCTATGCGCCTGAACTCGATTATGTGCCGCTGATCGACAAGGAACTGGAGCCGTCGCTGACCAGCTCGAACCTAATGGCGCAGCTGCGGATGACGGCCTCGGGCCATGGCATCTGCGTGCTGCCCTGCTTCATGGCTGAGGGCGATGCCCGGCTGATCCGGGTGATGCGCGCGGAATTCTCGCTGATCCGCTCGTTCTGGCTGATCGTGCATTCCGATATCCGCGATCTGGCGCGGGTACGTGTGACTTCGGATTTCATCGCCCAGGAAATGCGCGCCCATCGCCGCCTGTTCCTGCCGGCGCCGCCGGACGGCGGCGAGGAGCCGCTCGCCGCTATCGCGTGAGATTCAGGAAGCGCCGCGCGTTGCCGCTGCGCACGAGCTCGAGATCCACCGCATCGAGCCCCAGGGCGTCGAACGGCCGGCCGGGATAGGACTGCCCGGCGATATAGGGGTAGTCCGAGCCGGCCACGAGCTGTGTCACGCCGAAGCTCGCGATCAGATGCTTCAGGGTGGCCGAGTCGAAGACGAGGTTGTCGTAATAGAATTGCCGCGCAGTGGCGGTCGGGTCGGCAAAGATCTTCTGCAGATCGGGCATGATGTCCCAGCCGCGTTGCAGCCGCGGCAGGATCGCCGCCAGTACACCGCCGCCATGGCTGAAGGCGAGACGGAGCTTGGGGAATTTCGCGAGCGTTCCTGCGGTGATGAAAGAGGCGGCGGCCAGTCCGGTGTCGATCGGGAAGTTCAGAAAAGCGGTGAGCACCGGCGGCCCGACGACGCGCTCGGTTCCGACGGGATGCAGGGCATGGACGAAGACGCAGAGATCGAGCCGTTCGGCCTCGGCGAAGAAGGGATCGAAGAACGGGTCGCCCGGGGCGCGGCCGAGGATGTTGCTGCCGATCTCGACGCCGATCAGCCCATGCTCCTGCTTCAGCGCCGTCAATTCGCGCGCCGCCAGCTCGGGATCCTGCAGCGGCACCATGCCGAGTCCGGCGAAGCGATCCGGCGCGCTGCGGACGAGCTCGCCGATCATGCGGTTGATGTGGCGGGCGAGGACGAGGGTGAGCGCGGGCTCCAGCCAGTAGGACAGCAGTTCCGGCATCGGCGACAGCACCTGCAGCGCGACGTCCTCGCGATCCATATCGGCGCGGCGGCGGGCGCCGTCCCAACTGCGGCTGTCGAGCTTGCGGAATTCCTTGCCGCCGATCTCGAGCGCGGCCTGGCTTTCCGTGCCGTGGACCATGGCCGGCCATTTGCCGCACGTGCAGGGGGCCGGCTCCACGGGGAAATCGGCGGGGACGACATGGCTGTGGAGATCGACGACGGACATGGAGGCTGCTTACTCCGGGTCGCGGCGATAGTCGAGCCCATCCGCCTGCCGCCGCTTGCATCGCCCCGGGGTTGGGCCCTATGGTCGCCGGCTTTCAGAGACCGCGCGGCGCGGGTGCCTGCGGGACATCCAGGGGATGGGGACGATGGACGATATCGACAACGAATTCGGCGAAACTTCGGCCAAGCGCAGCAATGCGCGCCAGGGCGATGTTGCCGGGGTGCCGGCGGCGCAGCTGAAGGCGATCATCGAGCGCATCGAGCGTCTCGAAGAAGAGAAGAAGGCGCTCGCCGAGGACATCAAGGACATCTACGCCGAGGCCAAGGGCAACGGCTTCGACGTCAAGATCCTGCGCAAGATCATCGCGATCCGTAAGCGCGACCAGGAGGAACTCGACGAGGAGGAGACGATGCTCGAAGTCTATCTCCGCGCGCTCGGCATGCGCCCGGACGAGGAGTAGGGGGCTGCCGCTCCCGCGGGGACGGATTTAATCCGGTCATTCCGGCTTTCGCGGGGATGACGACTGAAGCTGGCTAGTCCCGACTCTTGGCCGATGACCCGGCCGGCAGCAGGGCGACGGCGTCCGCCAGAACGGCCGCGTCGTCGCGATCGGAATCGATCCGTGCCCAGCCAATCCCGCCGAGGTCATAGTGGAGCTGGCTCTCGAGCACCGCCGTGGTCGCGTCTGAAGCATCGCCGCGTCGGCCTTCGATTCGGGACGCCATCGTCGTGCGCGGCGCCTCCAGCCAGATGCCCCGGAACGGAACACTGGCTGCGGTCGCGACCGCTTCGATCCCGTCGCGCTCGCCCGGCTTGGCGAAGACCGCGTCGCAAATCACCGCGATCCCGTCCTCCAGCAGCCGTGCCGCTTGCGCGCGCATGATGGTGTAGACTTGATCCGATGCTTTCTGCGTATAGGCCGTCGGGCTGAGTTTTTGCTCGGGAGAGGGCAATCCGGCCAGATTCTTGCGCAACACGTCGCTGCGGAGATGGCGGGCGCCGCCGACACCGCCGATCCGCCCGGCCAGATTGCGGCCGAGATGGCTCTTGCCGCTGCCGCTCAGGCCGCCGATCGCGACCAGCATCGCCGGGCGCGTCTCGAGGCAGCGCAGGGCATGTTCGAGATAGCCGGCTGCCGCGTCATGGTTGCCGGCCGCGGCCGAGGCATAGCCGCGAATCGCCGCCCGCATTGCGGCGAATAACGGTATCAACGCCAACCCATCCTGCTCGTCGCGGCGATCGAGATAGCGGTTGAGGACGATCGTGGCGAGATCGCGCAGCCCGCGATGTTCGAGATCCATGATCAGGAAGGCGAGATCGTACAGCACATCGATCGTCGCCAGATCGGCGTCGAACTCCAGCGCGTCGAACAGGGTCGGCGTGCCGTCGATGAGGCAGATATTGGCGAGATGGAGGTCGCCATGGCAGTGACGGACGTGGCCCGAGGCAGCGCGGCGGTCGATCAGGGCGGCGTGGTGCTCGGCCTGCAGCCGCAAGCCGGCGATGACGGCATCGATTTTCGCGGCATCGAGTCCGCCGCCGGCGTGGTCGAGCGCGTCGCGGATGCCCTGGATAAGCCGCGCCAAGGTCGCGGCGCCGGGGC
>CAIUCF010000834.1 GCA_903897565.1 uncultured Rhodospirillales bacterium
CGCAACCGCGACACCTGCGGCAAGAGCGACGCATAGCGCCGCGCGCTTCAGGACCTGCCGTGACGGCAGAAAATGCCCAGGAGCCATATGAACGATCGGGACTTCGGCGGGGCGCAGGGACTGCATGACATCCTCCTGTTCTGGGGGAGGCGTTGGCCCGTCGCGGCCCGCTTCTCCGTGCCAGCAACATGGCGGGAAAGCGCGGCCGCGATAATTACGCCAGTCGCGGAAGGATTATCCCGCCGGAGCGGATAATCATCGCCGCGGTACCATCCCAGGGATGCGAGTCCCTCGTCGCCATGCTATCTCAGGAGGCGGGCAGAACCCGCCCGGCGGGGGAGAGATCATGGACCGCTTGACCAGCTTGACGGTATTCGCCCGGGTCGTCGAACTCGGCGGCTTTTCAGTCGCCGGCCGGCGTCTCAACATGTCCTCGACAATGGTCAGCAATCATGTTCAGGCGCTCGAGGAACGGCTTGGCGCCCGTCTGCTCAACCGTACGACCCGCAAGGTCAGCCTCACCGAGATCGGTCGCGCCTATTACGAGCGCACCAGCCAGATCCTCGCCGAGCTCGACGACGCCGACCGCATCGCCGCGGCGCTCCAGGGCACCCCGCGCGGGACCCTGCGGCTCCATGCCAGCATTGCCATGGTCGGCTTTCTCACGCCCGTGGTCGCCGAGTATCTGACCACAAATCCGGCGGTGAGCGTGGATCTCGCAGTAGGCGACCGCATGGTCGATCTGGTCGAGGAAGGCTATGATCTCGCCATCCGCACGACACCACCGCCGGATTCCCGGCTGATCGTCAAACGCCTGACGCCGTGGCGGCACATCCTGACCTGCGCCCCCGCCTATCTTGCCCAGCACCCGGCGCCACGCGATCTCGCCGATCTCGCCCATCACAATTGCCTGCGTTACAGCTTCTATCCCTATGGCGACGAATGGCGCTTCGAGGGCGCGGCTGGGGTCCCGGTCTCGGTCAAGATCCGCGGCAACTTCGTCTCCCATAGCGCCGAGGCGCTCCGACTCCTTGCGCTGGCCGGTCAGGGCGTGTTCCTGGCGCCGAGCTTCGTGGTGAAGGACGAGTTGGCTTCCGGCGGCCTGGTGCGGCTGCTGCCGCAGTATCGGCCTGTCGAATTCGTGATCAACGCGATCTACCCGCACCGCCACAATCTCTCGGCCAAGGTGCGCAGCTTCATCGAGCTGCTCGCCGAGCGCTTCGCCGATCATCGCCGCTGGATGAACCCGGAGG
This sequence comes from uncultured Rhodospirillales bacterium, assembly GCA_903897565.1. Classification (GTDB taxonomy): domain Bacteria; phylum Pseudomonadota; class Alphaproteobacteria; order ATCC43930; family CGMCC-115725; genus CAIXXC01. Next base: position 1,254 of record CAIUCF010000834.1, read on the forward strand.
CCATCGGCGACGAATCGTCGGCCGTCGCCGCCCGATGAGGGCTTGCCGAGGATTCGACAAATCGGACAGGAATACCCAGACACGCTGGACAATCCTCGGCTCACCGTCACGAAATGATGGTAGCGCCACGTCGCGAGTCTCGGTACAAGACCTTAAAACAACAAGGAATAATCGACATGACCATCGAACTCACCATGCTCGCCTACGCCACCGCCCTGCTGGTGGCGCTGATCCTGATCCAGGCGCTCGCCGGGGTCCAGGCGCAGGGACTGCTGCCGCTGGCCGGCCCGCGTGACGACATGCCACCCCCGGGTGTCTTTCAGGCTCGCACCAAGCGCGTGGTCGACAACCACCGCGAAGGCCTGACGGTCTTCGCACCGCTGGTCCTGGCGATCTCCATCGCCCATATCTCCAACCATTGGACCGTGCTCGGCGCCGAGCTGTTCTTCTACTCTCGGATCGTCCATGCGGTGCTCTATCTCGCGGCTGTCCCGCTGGTCCGTCCGCTGGTGTGGACTGTCGGGCTCGTGGGCACGTTCATGATTCTGTTCGCCGCACTCGGAATCTAGCGCCTCGTCGGCACCGCGCCCCTCCGTTTCCCCCGGAACCGGAGCGGCGCGGCGGCCCAGGGGCCTCTCGGCCCGCGGCAGTTCCCCGGTCATGGTTCCGCGACAAACGCGCAGATCGCCGCACATTCCTGAGTGGTGGTATGTTATCGAACCTTTAAAGCTTCTCACGCCATAACCGAAGCCATCGGACTGGCCCTGAGCGTGCGACGCGATGCGGCGGAAAGGCAGAGAATTCTAGGCATGGATAGCAGCCCCGGAGGCGATTCGACGGCTGCGGAACCAGCACCGAGTCCCGCACCGGACACGGGAGTAACGGTCTCCGCCGAGATGCGCGTCACCTTCGCCGCGCTCGTACGCGCGGCCGCGGCGGCCTGTGACGTCCCCCTCGCCGTGCTCGCGATCGGAGGACCCGATCGGGTCGCGGATAGGGTGCGATCAATTCCCGCCTTGGCTGATAGCCCCGATGAACAGCATCTGATATCGCGGATCCTGCGCGAAGGCACCGTCGGCAACCTGGTTCGGATCGACGATGGCGCCGCCGCCACCACGGCGGGCGCGTTCTCGTTCTGCGCAGGACTCCTGCTCCTGGGCGCCGATGGCAGGCCCCTCGGCGCACTCTGCGTTCTCGATCGCGCGGGCCGCTCGCTGAGCCAAGGGCAGGCGCAGACGATGCGGGAGCTCGCTACCGCCGCAACGCAGCTCCTGACGCAGGGCGACCTTGATTCCGAAGCCAGGCGGCTGGGCCAGATCACCACGGTTCAGAAACGGCTCGCCGATGCCAATCTCGACCTCGACGATTTCCTCGACGCTGTCCTCGTCGAGTTGGAGACCCTGACCCCGGCGACCGGCGCCGTTCTGGTCCACCTCGCCTCCGATGGCTTGATCATCAAAGCCGCCTCCGGCACGACGCGTGACAGTGTGGGCATTCGTTTCAGTCTCGACCACAGCTTGTGCGGACTCTGCGTCACCACGGGCCAGAGCTTCCTCTCGCCGGATTCCGACCTCGACCCCAGGGTCGCACACGCCAATACCGGCCCGTTCGGCACCCGATCGATCGTCGTCGCACCCTTGTCGCGCGACGGCGCGGTGTTCGGCTGCCTGATGCTTGCGGCGACGACGCCCTACGCCTTTCGCCCGGCCCATCTGCAGACGCTCGAGTTGATCACCGGGATGCTGAGCGCGGCGTTCGAGCGGCGCCTGCGCCAGGATAACGAGCGAAATCTCCTCGCGGAGCAAAGCCTCACCCTGGGCGAGCTTGCCAGTCTCGAGCGGCGGCTGCGCGCCGCGACGACGCATTCCGCGACCGGCATGGCGCTGATCTCGCCGACCGGGGAGTTCCTGCAGGTCAATGACGCCTTGTGCCGATTGTTCGGCTACGCGGCGCAGGAATTGATCGGCAGCAATATCCTCACGCTCACCCCAGCCTCGGAAGTCCCGTCCGTCTTGAGCCGGGTCGAGCGCCTGCTCAGCGGCGAGGTCGACACCTATCAGGTCGAAAAGGATTACAACCGCAAGGACGGCTCGATCGCCACTGTCTTGCAAAGCCTCTCGATCGTCCGGACGCCCGACGGCGCGCCGGAATTCGTGGTCACCGAGTTCCTCGACATCAGCGCCCGCAAACAGGCGGAAGCCGCCGCCCAATCGGCGATCCGCCAGTTGAACGAAGCCAACCGCCTGCTGCTGATGGGCGAGGAAATGGCCCGGCTCGGGCATTGGCGCTACGATCTGGTGTCCGGCACGCTGTTCTGGTCGGACGAGCTCTATCGCATCCATGGCCGGCCGCGCGACCTCGGCCCACCCAATCTCGACGAGGCGTTGCAGTATTACCATCCCGACGACCGCGCCGCCGTGGCGGACAATTTCGCGGACCTGTCGCGCGACGGCGGCGGCTACCACAGCGAGGCCCGTATCCTGCGCAGCGACGGCGCGGTTCGCTCGATTTCGGCGACCGGTCAGTGCGAGCGTGCTCCCGATGGCCGCATCATCGGCATTTTCGGCGTATTCCAGGATGTGACCGACCAACGGCAGAGCGAACACCAGCTCGAGGCCCTCAATACCCGGCTGCTGCGCGCCACCCATGCCGGCCGCGTCGGCATCTGGGACCTGGAGGGTCCAGAGGGCGAGGTCAGCGCGGACGCCGTGATGCGCGCCCTCTATGGCTTCGAACCCTCCCGGGAAATCATTTCAGCAGCTGATTGGTGGGCGGCCTTGGACCCGGAGGACGCCGCCACCAGCAAGAGTCTGATCGCCGCCTGCTGGCGCGGCGAGAAGCCGTATGATTTCGAGTACCGGGTGAACTGGCCGAACGGCGAAGCCCATTATCTCCAGAGCCGCGGGACCGTGGTCGCCGACGCCGACGGCAATCCGAAGCGGATCATCGGCACGACCTGGGACATCACCGAGAACCGCAACCTGACCCTGCAGCTCGCCGCGGAGAAGGAACGTGCGGAACAGGCCAATATGGCAAAGTCGAACTTCCTGGCGATGATGAGCCATGAAATCCGCACGCCCATGAACGGGATCATGGGGATGAGCGCGCTGCTGCTCCTCGACAGCCAGCTGACCCCGCAGCATCGCCGGATGGCCGAGGCCATGCGTTATTCCGCGGACGCCTTGCTCACCATCATCGACGATATTCTCGATCTCTCGAAGCTCGAGGCCGATAAGATCGAGCTCGAGGATATCGCCTTCGACCCGGCGGATCTCGTCGCGAGGGCCGCCGAGACGTTGAGCCCGCGCGCGCAGCAGCGCGGTCTCACGCTCGCGGTAGAAACCCGGATCACCGAGGCACGACGGTTCCGGGGCGACCCGTCGCGGCTGCGTCAGATCCTGCTCAATCTGCTCGGCAACGCGATCAAGTTCACCGAAATCGGCGCCGTCACCGTCACCGCGAGGGATCGCCGTGACGCCGCCGGGCAACTCCGTCTGCGGATCGATGTCGAAGACACCGGTATCGGCGTTTCGCAGGAGAGCCGGGACCGCCTGTTCCATCCCTTCGAGCAGGCCGACAGCAGCATCGCGCGCCGCTTCGGTGGTACCGGCCTCGGGTTGAGCATCTGCAAGCGTCTGGTCGAACGCATGGGTGGCGAAATCGGCGTCATCGATCGCGAGGGCGGCGGCAGCGACTTCTGGTTCGAGGTGCCGCTGCACCCCGCCCCTGACGTCGCCGAGCGGCCCGTCGTCTCGGCAGCGGCGCCGACTCCCGACAGCGGGCAGGGCGGA
>CAIUCF010000835.1 GCA_903897565.1 uncultured Rhodospirillales bacterium
ACGAGCGCCAGCCCACCGCCGGGAAAGCCGAGGACCGCGCCGTTCATGTCGTCCACGCCGGTCGGCCCAATTTCGGCCATGGCGGCGATGCGGTTGGGCACGGCGCCGAACACCATCGCGGCGAAGGAAATGGGGTAAATACCGACATCGAGCAGGCCGCCACCGCCGAAGGCGGGATCGAAGAGGCGGCTTTCCTCCTCGTATTCGGTGCGGAAAATCCCGCGCCGCTGCAGTTGCGGCACGACGAGATCGATGAAGTCCGCGAGCGAATCCGGCACCGTCGCCGGCTTCATGTTGAAGCCGTCGGCGGCCTCCGCGAGGAACCATTCTTCGATCTGATCGGCGATGTCGGTCGGCGTGCCGATGATGATGCGGTGGCCCTGGACGACGCTGAAACGCAGGATCAGTTCGCGGATCGTCAGGTTCTCGCGCTTGCCGAGCGCGACCAGCTGCCGCCAACGACCGCGTCCGTTTACCGGCTCCGGGATATCGTCGGGGAGGGGGGCGTCGAGCGGGTAGTCCGAGACATCGACGCCCATCAGCATCCGCTTGTTCTCGGTGAGATCGACGGCGTCGAGGAACGACTGGTATTTGTCCTGCGCCTCCTGGCGGGTCCGGCCGAGAAAATAGAACAGGCCCGGCGTGACCTTGAGGTCGTCGGGCTCGCGGCCGTATTTGGCGAGTCGGCCTTTGACGTCGCGGTAGAACGCCTTGGCCTCGTCGAGGGTCTGCGCCGCCGCGTAGATCACCTCGGCATGGCGCGCGGCGAATTCGCGCCCGGTCTCGGAATTGCCGGCCTGGAAGAACACCGGGTAGCCCTGGGTCGGTCGGGCGATGTCGAGCAGGGCATCGGCGGCGAAATGCTTGCCGTGATGGTGGACGGGATGGCCGGCCTGCGGCGAATGATACTGCCCGGTCTCGGGATTGGGGTAATCGAACGCCCCGTCATCCCAGGAATCCCAGAGCTGTTTGGCGACCTCGATGAACTCCGAAGCGCGCTCATAGCGCCCGTCGGGATCGAGGGGATTGGCGATCCCGAAGGTCTTGGCCGCCTCGGGCGCCAGCGAGGAGACAACGTTCCAGCCGACCCGGCCGCCGCTAAGGTGGTCGAGAGAGGCGAGGCGGCGGGCCAGGTTATAGGGATCGTTGAAGTTGGTGTTGACGGTGGCGACCAGCCCGATATGGCGGGTTACCGTAGCCAGCGCGGCGACCAGGGTGAGCGGCTCGAAATTCCGCCCCCGTGGCCGCCGGCCGTTGCCGATATGCGTGCCGCCATGGCCGACGAAATCGGCGAAGAAGGCGAAGTCGAACTTGCCCCGCTCCATCAACTGGACGAGTTCCGCCCAATCTGAGAAGTCGGGGTTGCCGGCGGCGCGCACGCCGGGGCGCCGCCAGGCGTCGGCATGCGTGCCATAGAGTTGCACGAATACCGACAGCCCGAGCTGACGCTTTCTCCTGGCCAAGATCGACTCTCCTCGACGCTGCGGCTTGACTACTTCACGAAGGCCTTGGATTTTTCCCACAGACCGGTCCGGCTCCACTGCACTTCGAGCGCGCCCGGCGTATAGACCTGGGCGCCGCCGATCTGGCCGGCGAGCGACTGCAGCTTTGCCGATTCCTCGATCAGCAGGATGAGGCGCGCGGTGTCGACGATGCCGGTGCCCCAGAAATTGGCGCCGCCATTGGATTCCAGGATGCCCGGCGGCGGCGCCCAGTCGGGATGGGCGTCGAGCTGCTCGCGGATGACGTCGAGCACGCTGCGCTTGCGTTCGAGATGGTTCGGGATCTCGCGCGACAGCAGGTGGCGCTGGGCCGCGACGTAGAGAATGGGGAACGGTTTCTGCGCCACCGACCAGGAGGCGAGATAGGGCGTATGGGCATGGATGAAGGTATCGGCCTCCAGCCGGGGCTCGTGCAGCACCGAGTCCTTCTGTTCCGAAAAGCTGGTGATCTTGATGCTGGGCTCGCGCACCTTCGACCAGGGCGAGTAGAAATTCACGGCAAGCAGTTTGTCGTGTCCCGGGATTTTATGGATGATGTTGAAGATCCAGCTCGCCGTCAGCGTTCCGGTCTCGCGCAGGAAGTTGAAAGCGTGGATCGCATCGTTGCGGGCACGATCGATATAGGTGTCGAGATCGAGATCGACGGAGCCATCCGGCATAGCGCATTCCTTGGTCTGGCCGTGTCGCTGCAGGGGACGCGACGGCGAACGGCGATGGAGAATGCTGCCGAGGCTATGACGATCTCGGGAGACCGTCAATATATTATCATTTGAGTCGTTAAATATTCTACCGTTGACTCGCTGTGCGCCTCTCGGGGAGCGCCAGGTCACGAGCCAGCTTAACGGGCCCTCCGATTGCCTGTGCTGCTTTGGCTGCTCCTATTGAGACGTGACCCATCACCAATGCGCCCAGCTCATTAGGCGAG
>CAIUCF010000836.1 GCA_903897565.1 uncultured Rhodospirillales bacterium
ATCGGCAGGTGCCGCAGATAGGACAATGACGAGTAGCCGGTGCCGAAATCATCGACGGCGATCTTCACGCCGATTTCGCGCAGCTCCGACAGCACCCGCGCGCATTGCTCGACATTGCTCATCAGCGAGGTTTCCGTGATCTCCAGCTCGAGCAGATGGGCCGGCACGCCGTGGCGCTCCAGGGCATCGCGGACGCGCTCCGGCAGGCGGGGGTCGGTGTAGTCGCGCGACGACAGGTTGATGGCCACCGGGACCGGCTGGAAGCGCTGCTGCCAGCGGCTCAAGGAGGCGCAGGCGTTCTCGAGCACCCACGCGCTGATCGGCACGATCAGCCCGGTCTCCTCGGCAAGCGGGATAAAGACGGCCGGATCGACCAGCTCGCCATTGAAGCGCCAGCGTAGCAGGGCTTCCGTTCCCATGACGGTGTGGCCGTCGATCGCGAGTTTGGGCTGATATTCGAGATGCAACTGTCCGTACTCGATCGCGTGGCGCAGATTGCCTTCCAGGGTGACGAGGAATTGCGCGCGCTCCGCCATCTCGCGAGAGAAGAACCGCAACCTGCCGGTACCGTCCGCCTTGGCGGAGTACATCGCCGTGTCGGCCGCCCGCAGCAGGGTTTCGAAATTGTCGCCGTCGCTCGGATAGAGCGCGATGCCGACGGCGGTGCTGGCGTAGATGGTATGGCGCTCGATCGTGAAGACGCGGCTGATCGCGCGGATGACGCGCTCGGCCACCTTTTCGACTTCGCCGCGCTCCGAGATGCCTTCGAGTACGATCATGAATTCGTCGCCGCCGAGCCGGCCGACGGTATCCTGGGCCTTGACGCAGGAGACGAGCCGGCGTCCGACCGCATCGAGCAGGGAATCGCCGAAGCCATGGCCGAGCGTGTCGTTGATCTGTTTGAAGCGATCGAGATCGAGGAACAGGATTCCGACCTGCGCGCCCGTCTGCGCGGCGCGGCCGAGCGCGACGTTCAGGCGCTCGATCAGCAGCGCCCGATTGGGAAGCCCCGTCAACTGATCGCGGGTCGCCAGGTTGAACAGGCGTTCCTGCTCTTCCTGGAGCAGGCCGAGCGTGCCGTTGATGTCGTTGACGAGTTGACCGAGTTCGTCCTCGGCATGGCCGTTTGGCATCGTGATCGGCCGTGCCAGGGGTCGGTCGGGATCGACGGCCCGCAGCGCCTGCGCGATGCCGATGATCGGCCGCGCCAGCGCGCGGTGCACGCTCCAGGCGAGCACGACCCCGAGCAAAAGGCTGCGCAGCAGATTGCCGAACAGGGTGGTCAGTCCATAGGCGATGAAATCCTCGCCGACGCTGCGCGGATCGAGCGAGATCCGCAGGCGGCCGACGGTCGACACCCGACCCATGCTGTCGGTATAGCGCAGCACGCGCTGGCCGTCGGCGGCATCCGCCAGCAGCAGCGCTCCGAGCCGGGTTGCGAAGCTGCTCTGGTCGACGGGATGGATCAGTTCGGCGCGGCTCGCTCCGGCATTATCGAGGATCTGGGCGCTGCGGACCTCGTGGAGTCCGTTCAGCCCCGACAGGACTTGTTGGGCGAGGCCGTCATCGAGGTTCCAGACGGCAACGGCCGCCGCCTCCTGGGCCATGTCGAGCAGATCATCCATGTGTGCTGCCGAGCGGGTGCGCTCATGGGCGCCGAACACG
>CAIUCF010000837.1 GCA_903897565.1 uncultured Rhodospirillales bacterium
AAGCAGGCGGTCGCCTATCGCCAGATGTCGCTGCTGCTGCGCCGCCCGCCGGGCCGCGAAGCCTATCCCGGCGACGTGTTCTATCTGCACTCGCGCCTGCTCGAGCGCGCGGCCAAGCTCAATGACGATTACGGCGCCGGTTCGCTGACCGCCTTGCCGATCATCGAGACCCAGGCCGGCGACGTCTCGGCCTATATCCCGACCAACGTGATCTCGATCACCGACGGCCAGATCTTCCTCGAGACCGAGCTGTTCTATAAGGGCATCCGTCCTGCCATCAACGTCGGCCTCTCGGTCAGCCGCGTCGGTTCCGCCGCGCAGATCAAGGCGATGAAGCAGGTTGCCGGCAAGATCAAGCTCGAGCTGGCGCAGTATCGCGAAATGGCGGCCTTCGCCCAGTTCGCCTCGGATCTCGATCCGACGACGCAGAAGCTGCTGGCGCGCGGCGCGCGCCTGACGGAGCTGCTGAAGCAGCCGCAGTTCTCGCCGTTCCCGGTGCAGGATCAGGTCGTCTCGATCTTCGCCGGTGTCCGCGGCTATCTCGACTCGATCCCGGTCAACGACATCAACCGCTTCGAAGCGGCGATGCTGTCCGAGCTGCGCAATCATCACGCCGATATCCTGGAGTCGATCCGGGACAAGCGTGAGCTGACCGCGGATAACGAGGAAAAGCTGAAGACCTTCCTGGCCGGTTTCGCCAAGAGCTTCGTCTGACCCGGCGCTTGAGTGACGCGATAGGAGCCACCCAATGCCGAGTTTGAAGGACCTTCGCACGCGAATCCGAAGCGTCCAGTCGACCAAGAAGATCACCGCCGCGATGAAGGTCGTGGCGGCATCGCGCCTCAAGAAGGCGCAGGAAGCCGCCGAGTCGGCGCGCCCCTATGCCCTGCGCATGGAGCGCATGCTCGGCTCGCTCGCCGCCTCGCTGATCGGTCAGCCCCATGCCCCAGCATTGCTTGGCGGCACCGGCAAGGAGCAGACCGTGCTGCTGATCGTCGCGACCTCCGACCGCGGTCTCGCGGGCGGCTTCAACGCGACCATCCTGCGCGACGCGCGGCGCCAGATCCGGCTGCTGCAGGCCGAGGGCAAGACCGTCAAGATCGTCACGATCGGTCGCAAGGGCCGCGACGCCCTGCGCCGCGACCATGCCAAGCTGATCCTCGAAAGCTTCGTCGAGATCGGCCGCAAGGGCGTGACCTATCCCGAAGCCAAGCTGATCGCCGAATCGATCATCACCCGCTTCGAGAAGGGCGAATTCGACGTCGCCAAGATCGTGTTCAACACGTTCAAGTCGGCGATGACCCAGATCGTCACCACCCGCCAGCTGGTGCCGTTCACGCCGCCGGGCGCAGCTGCCAGCGGCGGCACGCCGGTCAGCTATGAATTCGAGCCCGAGGAGGCCGAGATCCTGGCGGAACTGCTGCCGATGAACATCATCGTGCAGATCTTCACGGTGCTGCTGGAAAATACCGCCAGCGAGCAGGGTTCGCGGATGACGGCGATGGACAATGCTACCCGGAACGCCGGGCGCATGATCGATCGCCTGACGTTGAACTACAACCGCACCCGCCAAGCCTATATCACCAAAGAACTCATCGAGATCATCTCGGGCGCCGACGCGCTCTAGAACGCCTGAAGGAATCGTCATGGCCAGCAACAACATTGGAACGATCACGCAGATCATCGGCGCCGTGGTCGACGTCCATTTCGACGGCGAACTGCCCGAGATCCTGACCGCGCTGCACCTGCAGCTGCCCGAGCGCCTCCTCGTCCTCGAAGTGGCGCAGCATCTCGGCGAAAACGTCGTCCGCACGATCGCGATGGACTCGACGGACGGCC
>CAIUCF010000838.1 GCA_903897565.1 uncultured Rhodospirillales bacterium
GCCTACAAGGGTGGCGGCGTGGCAGAGGATCTGGCGACATTCAGCTTCGAGCATCCCGACGCGCCCACTGCGCCGCCCGACGCCGAAGGGCGGACGTTATGCGGGATCGGCGACAACGTCGTGCGCTACCCTGCGAACATGACCGGGACGGCGCGCTATATCCGGAGCAATGATCGCGTGCTGCACTACCTGACCGACGGCGTGCCGCCCGGGACGATTGCGGTCATCGACGATTCCGGTGGCACCCTGACCGCGCCGATCGTCGGCCAGTTCGCCGGGGTGATCTGCGCCGGCGGTACCGTGCGTTCGCATCTCGGCATCCTCACTCGGGAATACGGCATCCCCTGTTTCATGAATGCCAAGGTGAGCGGGATCCGGGATGGCGACCGCATCGAATTCGAGACCAGCGCCCTCTCGAAATCGGCCGACGATTACCAGAAGGGCCTGGAGCGGACGGGACGCGTCTGGCGGCTGCCGGCGATCCAGGAGTAACGGTGATGCAGGCACGAGATCTCGTTCATCATGGCCTCGCGATCAAGCGCCACGCCGCACCAGCCACGGTGGCGTCGCTGGTCGGTCTGCCCGAGGATCAGGTCGCGGCGATCCTGGCCGACACGAAGGCCAAGGGGCGGGCGATCGAGACCCAGGGTGCTTATGCGCTGACGCCGCTGGCCCGGCTCGCGCTCGAAGGCAAGTATTCGCTGTTCTTCGCCGATGCCCGAGACGACGCCGGATTTCACGCCGCATACGAGCGTTTCGAGGTCATAAACCGGTCCCTCAAGCAGCTGATTACCGACTGGCAGACCATCCAGGTCGGCGGTGAGGCGCTGCCGAACGATCATCGCGACGAGGCCTACGATCGCAAGATCATCGATCGTCTCGGTGCCCTCCACGAGCAGATCGAACCGGTCCTCAAGACGCTGGCCCTTCGGGTGCCGCGGCTTGTGATCTATCTCGACAAGTTGCTCGTTGCACTCGAGAAATCCGAGGATGGCGAGATCGCCTGGGTAAGCGATGTCCATCGCGAGAGCTACCACACGGTTTGGTTCGAGCTGCATGAGGATCTGCTGCGCATCATGGGCAGAATCCGCGAAGAATAGCGTCGCGCATGAAGGCAACAACGGTATTGTGCTGCCGAGGACAACAGACGATAACGTCCGACGATTTTGTCCTCAACTCGGTGCGGCGCCGCGAGAACTGAAAACCCATGACCCGGACCAACGCCCTCAAGGATATGCCTGCACAGCCGGATGCCCCGGCCGAGAGCGCGATAGCCGCATCCGGCGATGTCACAACGGTTACCGATCGGGTGTCACAGGCGATCCGGCAAGGCATCCGCAGCGGCCGTTTCGTCCCCGGGCAGCATCTCGTCGAGGTTGATCTGACGCAGAAGCTCGGCATCAGCCGCAGTTCACTGCGCGAGGCGCTCAAGCGCTTGGCCGCCGACGGCATCGTCACCCTCAACCCCTATCGCGGCGCCTATATCAGCGTGCTCGACCGCAAGTCGGTGGATGATCTGCTCGACGTGCTCGAACAGTTGAACCGGCTGGCCGCGGTCAAGGCGGCGGAGCGCTGCACGACGCCGGAGGCGCGCGAGCGGATCGAGAGCGCCGTGGCCGCGGTCAAGAAGCATCGCGATGGCGGCGATCGCGGCCAGTATCTCGCGCTCCGCCAGGATTTCTACGACGCGCTGTTCGAGGTCGGCGGCAATCGCGAACTCGCCCGGATCACGCCGCTGTCACGTGCCGACCTGTTCCGCGCCCAGATCCGCCCGTTCCAGTCGCTGCAGCAGCAGCGCCGCCACGTCGACGGCTACGCCGCGATCGCCGAAGCCGTCCTCAAGGGCGACCCCGCCCGGGCCGACCGCGCGGTCAAGAAGCACTTCGCCGCGACCCGACAGGCGATGGACGCATTGCCGCCGGAAGCGTTCAGCACGTTCGAACTCTAGCCGCTTCAGGCCCGTCCCAGCATCGTGATGCAGGACATGCCGTCCTCGACGCCGTAGAAGCC
>CAIUCF010000839.1 GCA_903897565.1 uncultured Rhodospirillales bacterium
CAACCGCCCATGCTGGAGCCGACCAGGATCTGCGGCCCCGACGTCAGCGCATCAAACACCGCGAGCGCGTCGTCGCGCCATTGGCTGATCGTGCCGTCCTCGAAGCGGCCGGAGGATTGGCCATGGCCCTGGTAGTCGAAACGAAGGAAGGCCTGGCCGCGGGCAGCGCAGGATTGCTCCAGCGCCACCGCCTTGGTGCCGGTCATGTCGGAGTTGAAACCGCTGAGGAAGACGACCCCCGGCAGATCGCCCTTGCCTTCAACGCGTTGGTAGGCGATGGAAACTCCCCCGTCCCGCGTCAGTCGCCGGGGCGGCGTGGTCTGGTCCAACGCTTCAGTCATTCCCATTTCTCCTCAACCGGTTGATCCATGCCTTCTAGCACCGAGCGGCGCGCTTTCGAAACCGAACATGCCGGGCGTCCGCCCGCCGTGTTGCAGGTCGTGCCGACGCTGGTGACCGGCGGGGTGGAGCGCGGCACGGTTGAAATCGCCGCCGCGCTGGTCAAGGCCGGTTGGCGCGCGATCGTGGCCTCGAGCGGCGGACCGATGGTGCACGAGATCGAGCGCGCCGGGGCGGAGCACGTGACCCTGCCGCTGGCGTCGAAAAACCCGGTGGTGATCTACCGCAACATTGCCCGGCTGCAGCGGCTGATCGAGGCTGAGTCGATCGACCTCGTCCATGCCCGCAGCCGCGCGCCGGCCTGGAGCGCCTATTACGCCGCCAGGCGCAGCGGCCGACCCTTCGTGACGACCCTGCACAATATCTATGGCGGCGGCTCGGGCGCCAAGCGGCTCTATAACTCGGTCATGGCCAAGGGCGACCGGGTGATTGCGATCTCGCAATTCGTCGCCGATCATGCGATCGCGACCTATGGCCTCGATCCGGCGCGGCTCACCGTCATCCATCGCGGCGTCGATCTCGCCCGCTTCGATCCGAGCGCGATCCACCCGTCGCGGCTGATCGCCCTGGCCAAGGAGTGGCGACTTGAGGATGGCGCGCCGGTGATCATGCTTCCCGGCAGGATGACGCGCTGGAAGGGCCATTTCGATCTGCTGGAAGCGGTCTCGCGCCTGCCGCGGCGCGACCTTCAGGTGCTGTTCGTCGGCAATGACCAGCAGCATCCCGGCTTCCGCAAGGAGTTGGAGACGCGGATCGCCGCGCTCGATCTGGGCAGCATCGTCCACATGGTCGGCGACGCCAAGGACATGCCGGCGGCCTTCATGTTGGCCGATGTCGTCGTCTCGGCCTCGACCGAGCCCGAGGGCTTCGGCCGGATCGCCGTCGAGGCGCAGGCCATGGGCCGACCGGTGATCGCGACCGACCATGGCGGCTCGCGCGAGACCATCATCCCCGGCGAGACCGGCTGGCTGGTGCCGCCGCGCGACCCGGCGGCGCTGACTACGGCGCTGGAGATGGCGCTGAACCTGTCGCCGCGCGATCGCGTCATGCTGGCGGCGCGCAGCCGCGCCGCCATGACGGAAAAATTCGACGCCCGTCACATGGCCGACGCCACCCTCGATCTCTATACGGCGCTGCTGTTTCCCGATCACGCGCCGGGTCACCGCGAGCCGGATGCTGCCGATGCCGTCGCCGGCGCCTGAGCGCATCCTCGTCATCAAGCTCGGAGCGCTCGGCGATTTCGTTCAGGCGATGGGCCCGGCGCAGGCGATCCGCCGCCATCACCCTGATGCCGAGATCACCCTCCTGACCACCGCGCCCTACGCGGCCCTAGGGCGGATGGCGCCTTATTTCGATACGGTCTGGATCGACCAGCGGCCATCGCTGCTGCGCCATCCGGCGGCGCTGTGGCGATTCCGGGCACGGTTGCGGGCCGCGCGCTTCACCCGAGTCTATGATCTCCAGACGTCGGACCGCTCCAGCTTCTATCGTAGTCTGTTCTGGCCCGGGCCGATGCCGGAATGGTCGGGGATTGCCCGCGGCGCCTCGCATCCCCACGACAATCCACGGCGCGACCTCATCCACACCATCGAACGCCAGCGCGAGCAACTCAAATTCGCCGGGATCGAGGATGTCCCGCTGCCGGATCTGTCCTGGCTCGACGCCGATCTGTCCGGCATGCCGCTCGCCGAGACCGGCTTCGCGCTGCTGGTTCCGGGCGGCGCCGCGCATCGACCGGAGAAGCGTTGGCCGGCGGCGTCCTATGCCGCGCTGGCCGCCCGCATTGCGGCCCAGGGGCTGCAGCCGGTGATCCTCGGCGGGGCGATCGAGCGTGATCTGGCTGCCGCGATTGTCGCCGCCGTGCCGACGGCCCTCGACCTGACGGCCAGGACCGATTTCGCGACGATCGCGGCACTCGCCCGCAAGGCGCGCTTTGCGGTCGGCAACGACACCGGGCCGATGCATCTTATCGCTGCGTTGGGTTGCCCGGCGACGGTATTGTTCTCCGCCGCGTCGGATCCGGAGATCACGCAGCCGCGCGGGAGCGACGTGACGGTGCTGCGGCGTGAACGCTTGGCGGATCTGTCCCCGGCCGAGGTTGCGGCGCGCTTGCGGCTGGGCTAAACCAGCACCCGTAATATCAAGCCTCCCCCTTGAGGGGGGAGGGTTGGGGTGGGGGTGATGCCTCCGTCGAGTGCGTTTCCTGAACGGGGGACGCCGATCCGGCTGAAACATCACCCCCACCCTGCCTCCCCCCTCAAGGGGGAGGGGTCTAGCTTCATTTTGAAGGATACCGTCCCGTGGCCGTTTCTCCCGCCGCCGAGAGCCCCATCACCCTGACCCTGCCGGATGGCGCGACGCGCGTGTTCGAGGGACCGGTGACCGGCGCCGCCGTCGCGGCCTCGATCGGCGCCGGTCTCGCCAAGGCGGCCCTCGCCATCAAGATCGATGGCCAGATGCGCGACCTGTCGCGCGTGATCGACCGTGACGCGCGGATCGCCATCGTCACCCGTGAGCAGCCCGAGGGCATCGAACTCCTGCGCCACGACGCCGCCCATGTCATGGCGCAGGCCGTCAAGACCCTGTTCCCCGAGACCCAGGTCACCATCGGCCCGTCGATCGATACCGGCTTCTACTACGACTTCGCCCGCGACCAGCCCTTCGCCCTCGACGATCTCGCCAAGATCGAGGAGAAGATGCGCGAGATCGTGCGCGCCGATCAGCCCTTCGTGCGCGAGGAATGGCCGCGCGATCAGGCGATCGCATATTTCGAGAATGTGGGCGAGCACTACAAGGCGGAGATCATCCGCGATCTGCCCGAGGGCGAGATCATCTCGATCTATCGCCAGGGCGAGTTCCTCGATCTCTGCCTCGGGCCGCATGCGCCGAGCACCGGCAAGATCGGCATGGGCTTCAAGCTGACCAAGCTGGCCGGCGCCTATTGGCGCGGCGACAGCCGCAATCCGATGCTCCAGCGGGTGTATGGAACGGCGTGGGCCTCGGAGAAGGAGCTGGCGCAGTACCTGTTCCAGCTCGAAGAGGCGGAGAAGCGCGACCATCGCCGCATCGGCCGCGAGCTCGACCTGTTCCACCTCCAGGAGGAAGCCCCGGGCCAGGTGTTCTGGCACCCCAAGGGCTGGACCATGTTCCGGATCCTCGAGAACTTCATCCGCAGCCGGCTCGAGCCCGCCGGCTATGACGAGGTCAAGACACCGCAGCTGGTCGACCAGTCGCTGTTCAAGGCCTCGGGCCATTGGGACATGTACGGCGCCAACATGTTCAAGGTCGAGCATGACGAGGGCGCGCGCGTCGCCGGCATCAAGCCGATGAACTGCCCGGGCCATGTCCAGATCTTCCGCCAGGGGCTGAAGAGCTATCGCGACCTGCCGCTGCGCTATTCCGAGTTCGGCGCCTGCCATCGCAACGAACCCTCAGGCGCACTGCACGGCATCATGCGGGTGCGCGCCTTCACCCAGGATGACGCCCATATCTTCTGCACCGAGGATCAGGTGGTCTCCGAATGCGAGGCCTATATCCGGCTGCAGCTCGGCGTCTACAAGGCGCTCGGCTTCGACAAGATCGACGTCAAGCTGGCGCTGCGCCCCGACGAGCGCTACGGCACCGACGCAATCTGGGACCGCGCCGAAGGATCCTTGCGCTCCGCGCTCGACCGTGCGGGTTTGCCCTATACCGACCTGCCCGGCGAGGGCGCGTTCTACGGCCCGAAGATCGAATTTCACCTCCACGACGCGATCGGCCGCACCTGGCAATGCGGGACTTTGCAGTTCGACGGCGTGTTGCCGGAGCGACTCGACGCCGCTATATCGGCGAGGATGGCCAGCGCCACCGCCCGGTGATGCTGCATCGGGCGATTCTCGGCTCGCTGGAGCGCTTCATCGGCATCCTGATCGAGCAGTATGCCGGCAAGTTCCCGCTATGGCTGGCGCCGGTCCAGGCCGTGGTCGCGACCATCACCTCGGATGCCGACGACTATGCCCGCGAGATACAGAAAGCCTGCGTCGCCGTGGGTTTGCGGGTCGAAGCCGATCTCCGCAACGAGAAGATCAACCTCAAAGTCCGCGAGCACAGCCTGGCGAAAGTGCCGGTGATGCTGGTCGTTGGCAAGCGCGAGGCCGAGACCGGCATGGTCGCGTTGCGCCGCATGGGCGGCAAGGATCAGGAAATCGTCGCCCTTAACGATGTGATCCATAGATTGTCAATCGAAAGCGCGGTACCATCCGCGTGATTTATTAACCACCACCGGAACCGGTGGACGCCCGTCGCGTTCACCCTCATCTCGTTTCGTTTGGAACTGTTGGAGGCCGTACATAGCCAGACCACCGATGAACACCCCCAGTCCGCCGTCCCGCGAGGGACCGCGCGTCAATGAGGAAATCAATGTCCCGCGCGTTCGACTGGTAGACCAGAACGGCACCATGGTGGGTGTCGTACCGCGCAACGAAGCCCTGGTGATGGCAGCCCAAGCCGGACTCGACCTCGTCGAAGTCGCTTCCGCCGCCGATCCGCCGGTCTGCAAAATCCTCGATTACGGCAAGTTCAAATACGAGGAACAGAAGAAGCGTAACGAGGCTCGCAAGAAGCAGAAGGTCATCGAGATCAAGGAAATCAAGCTGCGTCCGGGTATCGACGAGCATGATTACGAGGTCAAGCGACGCAGCATGATCAAGTTCGTGGAGGAAGGCGACAAGGTGAAGGTCACCATGCGCTTCCGTGGCCGCGAACTCGCGCATCAGGAAATCGGCATGAACGTGCTGATGCGGGTGCGCGACGATCTCGACGAGATCGCCAAGATCGAGCAGCATCCGAAGATGGAAGGCCGCCAGATGATCATGGTGCTGACGCCGCGTTAGGCCGAGGTATCATCCTGGAGTGTGACGAAGGCTCGGAGCGCAAGTTCCGGGCCTTTTTCGTGGGCTGTTGATTGTTGCCGGCAAAGCTGCAAAGAGCAGTGCCGTCGAATGCGTCCGCGGAGGTCGGGGTGAAGGTCAGAACAGGGGCTATCGCAGCAGCAACCATCGTCGTCCTCGCCGTGGTCGCATTGCAGGTGGCCGACCGCATCGCCAGCCGCCGCATTGCCAGCGCGCTCGATCACGGCATCACGCTCCTGCCTTCCCAGATCGGCGTGAAATACGCGGGCGTCTCCTATTCCTTCCGAACCGGCGTCGCGACGATTACCGGCCTGATTCTCACCTCCAATGCCGACGGCGTCGTCGGGACCGAGACGATCGACCGTGTCGACGTCTCGGGCGCATCGTGGGATGTCGGCGAGGCGTTCGCGCGGATCCAGGCGGACCCGACGACCCTCACCCGTGACACGGTGCTGCCGATCGCCGATCGCGTCAGCTTGACCGGGATCCACTCGCAGGCGCCGAGTTTCAAGCTGACCTTCGGGAATGTGACCGTGACCGGGATACGCCTGCATCCGTGGGCGCTATTCCAGCCCGGCATCCCGAGCATGGCCGCGATCATCCATCAGATCACCGGGCCGCCACCGAATCTGGAGGGACCGAACGGCAGTACGGTCGCGATGGCCCAAGCAATCCCGCTA
>CAIUCF010000840.1 GCA_903897565.1 uncultured Rhodospirillales bacterium
CCAGGCGATCACTGCCGGATCGGCGGCGAAATAGGGCAGCAGGTTCTGCGTGTAGAGGTCGGAGGTTATCTCCACGAACGAGGCGGAGGCGACGAGGTAGAGCAGCTCCCGGTCGTCGCGGATTCGGGAGACGTCGATGGCATCATAACGGACGTCATCAAGCCGCCACGGTGCCCGGCCCGGGCCTCTGGCCGTCGACCCTTCCAGCATTGGCTGAATACGCTCCTCCGTCCGGGCCGATTTCATGCAGTTTAACGTCAATCGGCGCCGGACTCAAATGACCTCGCTGCAGGACGACCGCCGGCAGTGACGCCCTAGCTGATGGCACCGAGAGCGTGCCGCAGCCGATCGGCGCCATGGTTGCGCACCGTGCTCCCGGTCTCGATCTCGCTGGGGCCGACGGCGCGGCCGTAATATTGCTCGTTATAGGTCTGTCGCGGCTTGATGACTGAGCCGTTGAGGGTGAGCCCGGCATAAGCGCCGCTCGACGAGGTCCAGACGACGATATCGGCCTTGAGATTGCTGGAACTGGCGGCCTCGGCCGAAGCGCCGAGCGTGACGACGGCCAGGCCGGCCTCCGCGCCGATCTTGAACTCGTCCTGCAGGAAGGCGTGGCGGGCGCGGTCGGTCAGCGCGATCAGCACCAGTTCCGATTGCTCGGCGCCGATCTGCAGGCCGAACGAGGCCGAAACCAGGGTGTAGAAGGCGGGATAGCTCCAATGCCCGCCGGCCTCGCGCGTCATCACCACACCGGTGCCGCCTTCCCCGCCGACGAAGAACCCGCCCTTGAACAGCGCAGGGACGATCATGACCGCTTTGGCGCGGTGCAGCAGTTCCGGCGCGTTGCCGAATTCCTTGTCCTTCTTGACGTCGTCCAGCGTCACACGAGCCTGGTCGACGAGATTTTGGGCATCGGTCGACGCCAGTGCCGCCGGGGGCAGGGTTGCCATCAGGAAACCGGCGCAGACACCGGTCATCATAAGCTTTTTCAACGTCATCGCCTTGCTTTCCTTCTCAATGTCGTCGACGGGCCGCCCCGTACGATGGGCAAAAAACCCGCGATCACGCGATTTGGTTGCAGTAAGGCGGGGACAAGCGTGTCCGGCGCGGTGCCGCTACGCTCCGCGGCGAGAAACCTGCTAGGTTGCTGGTATCGATCCGACTTTCGACCCAGGAGCTCATCCGGGACGAGTTCGAGGGAGCAGGCGTAATGAGACCGCGGGAAGACGACGTGCGATCGCTTTCGACACGCGAGACGTGGCAGTCCTCGGATTTCACCCGGCGTGATCGCCTTCCGGCTTGGGAAGCTGCGGTTTCCGAGGCCTATCTGCCCTGGATGATGGTTCGCGCGCCCGAGCCGGAATTCGAGGCGCGGATCTCCCGGCTCAGCATCGATGATTTCCGCCTCATCCACTGCGCCTGCGATCCGGTGCAGGGCTATCGCCGGATGCGGGAGATCGCGCGCACCGCGGGCGCGTTCTACTCGGTGCTCTATATCGTCGACGGTCGCGAGGACCTGCGGGTTCGCGATCGTGAGGTCTCGCTGCGGACCGGCGATTTCGTGCTGTGGGATAGCGACGCGGCGATCGAATTCACCGTGCCTGATCGACTCCGCAAGCTGACCCTGACGATTCCCAAGGCACGGCTGGAGAACGTGCTGCCATTCGCCGCGGATTACGTCGGGATGGCAGTCGATGGCCGCTCCGGCGTCGGCGCTTTGTGGGCGTCGCATCTGCTGGCGCTCGACGAGCAGATCGACCGGATCGATCCCGCCCGTTTCGGCGGCATCATGCAGGCTTCGCTCGAACTCCTGGCCCAATCCTACGGCGCCGCGGGAGCGGGCGATCAACGCCCGGCCCGGAGCGTCGCCCTCGATCGCATCCGCCGCTATATCCTTGCGAATCTGGCGGACGAGGACATGACTCCACAATCGATCGCGGCCGCGAATCGCATCTCGCCGCGTTATCTCCACATGATTTTCGAGGGCAGCGGGTCGACGTTGTCCGGCTGGATCCTCGAACAGCGCCTCGGCCGCTGCGCCACCCTGCTGGCGGCGCCGGAATGCGCGGGCTATCAGGTCACAGATATCGCGC
>CAIUCF010000841.1 GCA_903897565.1 uncultured Rhodospirillales bacterium
GCCATCGCGCTGTCGTTGGCGATTCTTGTCGGCTTCCAGTATTTTTTCCCGCCACCGAAGCCGGTAGCCCCGCATGCCTCAACGCAGGCTGCGCTGCCGTCGTCCCCGGCCGCCGCGGTGGCGCAGAAAATCGCTGCCGCTCTTGCAGCAGAAGCCGGAAATGCGTCGGCGCCCCGGGTGCCGATCACGACGGGTCGCGTCGTCGGCTCGATCAACCTCGCCGGCGCCCGCTTTGACGATCTGTCCTTGCGCGACTATCATGAGGAATTGTCGCCCAAGAGCCCCGACATCCGCGTGCTCACGAGCGAAGACAGCGGCAAGGCTTATTTCGCCGAGCAGGGTTGGATCGCCAAGGACGCCTCGGTCAAGGTGCCGGGCTCGACCACGGTCTGGCAGGCGCCGGCTGGCGCCGCCTTGACCAGCCAAACCCCGGTAACCTTGACCTGGGATAATGGCCAGGGCCTGCGCTTCAGCCGTGAGATTTCGATCGACCAGAACTTCATGTTCTCGGTCAAGGATACCGTCGCCAATACGGGCTCCAAGCCGGTCACGCTGCTGCCGTTCTCGCTGGTCTCCCGCGCCGGCCCGGCGCCGGTGAGCAGCAACTGGATCTCCTATGAAGGCCCGATCGGCGGCTTCGATGGCGGCGCACGCGAGGTCAAGTACAAGGACCTCAATGCGGATGCGCCGGTCCAGCAGGATTCCCGCGGTGGCTGGGTCGGCTTTACCGACAAGTACTGGCTGACCGCGGTCGCGCCGCAGAATCAGGGTGCGGCGATCACCGGGCGCTTCACCAAGAGCGATTCGAGCGATGCCGCCAAGTTCCAGGTCGACTGGCTCGGCCAGGAGATCACCATTGCGCCCGGCGCCCAGGGGACGAGCGCGAGCTACGTCTTCGCCGGCGCCAAGGAAGTGAAGCTGATCGACGGCTACGCCCATAATCTCGGCCTGCTGCATTTCGACACGGCGGTCGATTGGGGCTGGTTCTACTTCCTGACCAAACCGATCTTCTACCTGCTCGACTTTATCAACCAGCATGTCGGCAATTTCGGCATCGCCATCCTGCTGCTGACCGTCATCGTCAAGATCCTGTTCTTCCCGCTGGCCAACCGCGCCTACGAGAACATGTTCAAGATGAAGCAGATCCAGCCGGAACTGGCGGCGCTGAAGGAGAAATTCGGCGACGACAAGCTCCGCCTTAACCAGGAAATGATGGCGCTGAACAAGAAGGCCGGGGTCAATCCGCTGCTCGGCTGCCTGCCGATCCTGCTGCAGATTCCGGTGTTCTTCTCGCTCTACAAGGTGCTGTTCGTGACCATCGAGATGCGGCATGCCGCGTTCTATGGCTGGATCCACGATCTCTCGGCGCCCGATCCGACCTCGCTGTTCAACCTGTTCGGCCTGATTCCCTGGACGCCGCCGCATGCGCTGGCGATCGGCGCCTGGCCGGTGATCTACTGCTTCACCATGTTCGTGCAGCAGAAGATGCAGCCGCCGATGCCGGACCCGGTGCAGCAGCGCATGATGCTGTTCATGCCGATCATGTTCACCTTCATGATGGGCAGCTTCCCCGCCGGTCTGGTGATCTACTGGTCATGGAACAACACGCTGACGATCTCACAGCAGTGGTTCATCACCCGCCGCTTGAAGCGCAAGCAGTCGCAACGCGCGCTCGCCGCATGACCGAGTCCATCGACGAAGCCATCCTGCGCGAGCGGGCCGAGGTTGCCGCCGCGCTGGAGGCCGGCCGCCTGCTGTTCGCCAAGGAATGCACCTTCATCAACGGCTCGATGAAGCTGGAGACCATCCCGCCGGGCGGGCTGCCGGAGATCGCCTTCGCCGGGCGCTCCAATGTCGGCAAGTCGAGCCTCGTCAACGCGCTGACCGGTCGCAAGACCCTGGCGCGGGCCTCGAACACGCCCGGCCGGACGCAGCAGATCAACTTCTTCGATCTCGGCGGCCGATTGATGCTGGTCGATCTTCCCGGCTACGGCTATGCCGAGGCGCCCAAGACCGAGATTCGCCGCTGGACCGATCTGGTGAACAAGTATCTCAAGGGCCGGGCCCCGCTGCGCCGGGTCTGCGTCCTCGTCGACGCCCGCCACGGCCTGAAGCCGGTCGACGAGCCGGTGATGCAGATGCTCGACGATGCCGCCGTCAGCTACCAGGTGGTCTTGACCAAGGGCGACAAGCTCAAGCCGAAAGCGCTCGCTGAACTCGTGACGGAGACCGAGGCCGCGCTGGTGAAGCGCCGCGCGGCGCATCCGCAGGTCTGCGCCGTCAGCGCGCTTGAAGGTATCGGCATTCCCGAATTACGGGCGATCCTTACCGCCTTTGCCGAGCCGGCCTGAGGCCGCTCGCTTACCAAGACGAAGCTTATTGCCGGGTCGGCGAGAGTCGTTTAAGCCGGGCACGCGCATTCACGAAAGGATGATTCATGTCTGACACCCCGGATCTCTTGGCGATGAAGGCGGGCGTGCTGTCCGATGCGCTGCCCTATATGCGCCGCTACGCCGGCAAGACCGTGGTCGTGAAATACGGCGGTCATGCCATGGGCGATCCCGAGCTCGGCGCCAGCTTCGCCCGCGATATCGTGTTGCTGAAGCAGATCGGCGTGCATCCTGTGGTGATCCATGGCGGCGGACCGCAGATCGCGCAGATGCTTCAGCGGCTTGGCATCAAGTCGAGCTTCGTCGATGGCCTGCGCGTCACCGATCAGGCGACGGTCGAGGTCGTCGAGATGGTGCTGGCCGGCAGCATCAACAAGGAGATCGTCGGCCTGATCAACGCTGCCGGCGGCACCGCGATCGGGTTGTCGGGCAAGGATGGCGACCTGATCCGGGCTCGCAAGATCACGCGGACACGGCGCGATCCTGAAAGCCATATCGAGCAGATCCTCGATCTCGGCTTCGTCGGCGAGCCGGTCTCGGTCAATACCAACGTGCTGAACCTGTTTGAGCGTTCCGATATCATCCCGGTCGTCGCGCCGGTGGGCATCGGCGAGGATGGCGCGACCTACAACATCAACGCCGACACGGCGGCCGGCGCGATCGCCGGGGCGCTCAAGGCGTCGCGGCTGCTGATGCTGACCGATACCTCGGGCGTGCTCGACGGCGACAAACATGTGATCCCGGAGATCACCGACGTCGAGGCGCGCCGCCTGATTGCCGACGGCACGATCTATGGCGGCATGATCCCGAAGGTCGAGACCTGCCTCGATGCGGTCGAGGCCGGGGTCGAGGCCGCGGTCATCATCGATGGCCGCAAGCCGCATGCGATCCTGGTCGAGCTGCTGAGCTCGGCGGGGGCGGGGACCCTGATCCGCAAACGCTCCTAAGCGGGGCCTGACAACTCGGCGATCAGGGCGTCGATCCGGGCGAAGTGATCCGCCCAGCTCGGCGCCCGCCATGCAGCCAGCCGTTCGAGCTGGGCCGCCCGCAGCGGCGAGTCCGGCTGCAGATAGTCCAGGATCGCGGCGCGCCAGCCGGTGCCGTCGAGGGCGTCACGGTATTCCGGGACATCGCCGCCGATCTCGCGCAGCGCCGGCAGGGGGGTACAGATGACCGGTATCCCGGCGGAGAGCGCCTCCGCCACCGGCAGGCCATAGCCCTCGGCGAAGGACGGCAGCAGCAGGGCGCGGGCGCCCGCGAGAATGCGCGCCATCTCGTCGTCGGGCAGCGCGTTATATTCGGTGACGGTGCGGCGGATCGGCGGCGAACGATCGAGCAGATCGACGATATTCTCGTTCTCCCAACCACGCTGGCCGATCAGGACGAGGCGCGGCGCCTGGTCGCCGAGGTCATTGGCGAGTTCCCGCCACAGCGCGAGCAGCATCAGGTGGTTCTTGCGCGGCTCGATGGTGCCGATCATGACGAAATAGGGCGGCTCTCCGACAGCATTCGCCGCCGGCGCGGCAGGGGCGGGCTGCGCGACGCCGAGCAGCGCGACGGCTGCCGGAATGCTGCGGCCGATGCGATCCAGGAAGGGTTGAAACGATCTGCCCGTCGCGGCTGAATTGAGGATGATCGCGTCGGCCTGCGCGGCGACCGTTTCCATGCGCCGGGTATGGCGGAGATCATGCTTCGGCCTCGCGTATTCGGGCCATTCGATCGGGATCAGATCGTGGATCATGCAGACGAATTTCGCCCCGGTCTGCCGCCTGAACCGGGCGATCGTCCGCGGGCGGTCGAGATGATGGTGCGAGACATGAAGATAGACGGCATCGGCCATGGGGGCGGGGTCGGCAGCGCCGAACAGCAGGGCAAGACGCAACCGCATCGCCAGAGCGCGGGCTGGGCGCGCCTCGCCGGCATTTCCCTGCCAGAGGCGGTCGAGGGCGGCGACGAAATGCTGGCTGAGGCGTCGCGGCAGGAACCGGCTGCGGCCGAGCAGCGTGGTCGCGACGAAATCGAGCCGATCCGGCGCCACGGCAATGTAGTGCTTGGCGTATTCGAGCTCGACGCGGTCGATCCCGGTGGGCACGTTGCGGCGCGAGCGCCACAACAGCCGCGAGAGGTCGAGGATGAGGGGCGGCGCCATCTCAGAACGCGGTGCGGAAGACGGTCCAGAGGTCGGCGAACCGGACGAGCGCGTGACCCTTCCGCGCCGCCGCTTTCAGCGCTGCCGGGGTCGGAAACGGGCAGTATGGCAGCAAATCCGGGTGCACTGCCCTGTCCTGCCGGGAGTCGATCTCCTGGAGGATTTTTTCCAGAAGCTGCCGTCCGCGCTCGTGCAGTGCGACGGCGGCGCCCAATGCGGAGATCGTCGACGGCAAGGCGACCTGCTCCTGCAGCAGGATATCGCCGGCGTCGATCTTCTCGACCAGGCGATGGATCGTCACTCCGAACAGCGGTGGCTCCTGCTGCATGGCGTACCAGGTCGGCACCGGACCGCGATGATGCGGCAGCAATGACGGATGAACGTTGATGCCACCCAGCCGCGTCGTCGCGAGCGTCTCGGCGTTGAAGATCTGGTCGAAATGGAACGATACGATCAGCTCCGCGTTGCTCTTCAGCAGGATCGCGCGGGTCTCGCCTGTGTTCAGGTCGTGGATGATTTTCGTCGGAATGCCGTAATCCCTACAAAGCCGTGCGACCGGGGTGGTTTCCGCGGACGTCGTCCATGGCCAGAATTGCCGCAACGCAGCAAGAACACCGGGAAGCGAGAAATTGAGCGCGAGGAAGGGCACGAAACGCCAGCCGGAGCGGCGCAGATGGCGCAGGAATTGGCCGACACTGCCGCCTGCCGATTTCCGGTAAGGATTGGAAATGCCGATGAAAGCGATCTCACCGGAATGGTCCGCGATAAATCGCCTCACAGCCCGCGCATTGGCCAGGCTCTCGAGGGTGAAGACAGCGAGTTTCAAAAAGATGCCTGATTGCGATGTTGAATCAAAAGGGTTATTGACCGAGGATTGTAGGGGTTTGCTGCACCTGCGGGATAGCAAATTCGGTGGCCCCGAGGCGGCTTGATGGAACAATCAGCATTGCTTGATA
>CAIUCF010000842.1 GCA_903897565.1 uncultured Rhodospirillales bacterium
AAATCGTGTGATCCTTGCCAAGCCCGACATTGCGGCCCGGCTTCACCTTCGTGCCACGCTGACGGATGATGATGTTCCCGGCGACGACAGCCTCGCCACCGAACTTCTTCACGCCGAGGCGGCGGCCGGCGGTATCGCGACCGTTGCGGGACGAGCCGCCTGCTTTCTTATGTGCCATGGAGGCCTACTCCTCAGACGGCGGCCGGCGCGGCGCCGGTCACGATGTCGTTGATGCGAAGGACGGTCAGGTACTGGCGATGGCCGTTCTTGCGCCGATAATTGTGGCGGCGGCGCTTCTTGAAGACCAGGATCTTGTCGTCGCGCTTCTGTTCCAGCACCGTCGCGGTGACATGGACGCCGTTCAATTCCGGCGTACCGGCGGTCGCGCCTTCATCGTCGCCGACCATCAGGACGTCGTCGAGATCGATCGTCGCGCCCGCCTCGACGGGCAGCTTCTCGACGAAAATCACGTCGTTCGGGGCAACTTTGTACTGCTTGCCGCCGGTGCGGATCACTGCGAACATGGCTGACTTCTTCAAAAACAATGGGATACAGACGGGACGGACCCGGTCGAAGGCGCGCATCATACTGGGGGCGGGTTGCGTGTCAACGGGATTCTGGGAATGGCCCGTCTGCCGCCCGCCGCGGGTCCGCGTCCCTACCGATCCCGATACACCGGCGGTCGCTTGGCGATGAAGGCGGCGACCGATTCCTTGTGGTCTTCGGTCGCGATCATCATCACCTGCTGGCGGTCTTCGATCGCCATCGCCGCGTCGATGCCGGCAGCGTCGATGTTGAGGTTGAGGGCATCCTTGGTCAGGCGCAGGCCCATCGGGGCGGTGGCCAGCATGTCGCGGGCCAGGGCAAGGCCGGTTTCCAGCAACTTGTCCTCGGGCACGATCTCGCTCACCAGCCCGACGCGCAGCGCGCGCTCGGCATCCATGAAGCGGCCGGTGAGCAGGAACTCCGAGGCGACCGACTGCCCGACGAGGCGCGGCAGGAAATAGCTCGAGCCGACATCGCAGCCGCCGAGGCCGATCTTGATGTAGGCTGCGTTCATGCGCAGGGTCGGGCTGGCATAGCGGACATCGGTCGCGAGCAGCAGCGAGAAGCCGCCGCCGGCGGCGATGCCATGACCCAAGCCGATGATCGGCTGCGGACAGGAGCGCATCAGCTTCATCACGCGTGCGACCTTGCGCTGCACCTTCATGACGTCGGCCATCGTCCGCGTCTCCATGCCGGCGACCCATTCCTTGAGGTCGAGCCCGGCGCAGAAGGCGCGGCCCTCGGCGCGCAGGATCACGACGCGGATCTCTGGGCGATCATGCAGGCCCTCGAAATAGGCGAGCAGGCTGTCGATCATCGCCATGGTCATGGTGTTGAGGGCGTCGGGACGGTTCAGGGTCGCGATCTCGATGCCGTCGCGGCGTTCGACGTTGAGGCCGATGGTGTGAGCGGACATGGCGTGTTCCTCCTCTTCTTCTGATTCTATGCCCCCTTCTTAGTAAGACAGGGGCGGTGCCGCATCACAAATTCGCCATCTTGCGTTGCCAATCTGCGGTCCAGGGGCGACACGACCTCCGCCCATTCCACCTCTTCGTGAAACGCGCTTGGCAAAACTGCCGGCGATGCCCATACCCTCGGGACCTTCTCTCCGGTAAATCTCCGCCCCGCATGCGCCAGATCCAGTTTCTTCTCACCGCGATCCTCGTCCTGCTCGTCGCCGGTGCCTTCGGCGTGTTCGGCGTCTACGAGCATTTCGCCGATCAAGTGCCGGATTTCGCGCAGCTGCAGAACTATCAGCCGACGGTGGCGACCCGGGTCCATGCCGGCGACGGTCGGCTGATGGCGGAATATGCCAAGCAAAAACGGGTGTTCGTGCCGATCAAGGCGATCCCGCCGCGGCTGATCTCCGCCGTGCTCGCCGCCGAGGATCGCGAATTCTACAGCCATGGCGGTGTCAATCCCGCCGCGATCGCGCGCGCCACCCTGACCAACCTGATGCATGTCGGCAGCGGCAAGCGCCAGATCGGCGCGTCCACAATCACCCAGCAGGTGGCGAAGAACATCCTGCTCAGCAACGAGTACTCCTACGCCCGCAAGGTCAAGGAGGTCATCCTCGCCATCCGCATGGATCAGGCGATGTCCAAGGATCGGATCCTCGAGCTGTATCTGAACGAGATCTATTTCGGCCGCGGCGCCTATGGCGTCGCCGAGGCGGCGCTGACCTACTTCAACAAGTCGCTTGACCAGCTGACGATTCCCGAATGCGCCTATCTGGCGGCCCTGCCCAAGGGGCCGGAGAATTACGACCCGGCGCGTCACTACAAGCCGGCGATCGACCGCCGCAACTACGTGATCGAGGGGATGCGGGAAATCGGCGCGATTACGCCCGCCGAGGCGACCGCGGCGATGGCCGAGCCCATCACCTTGCATGGCCGTACCGAGGGGGAAGTCTTCAACTCGCCCTATTTCAACGAGGAAGTCCGCCGCGAGCTGATCGCGCATTTCGGCCAGGACCTCGTCTATCAGGGGGGCCTAAGCGTCCGCACCAGCCTGGATCCGGCGCTGCAGGCCTATGCCGACCAGGCGCTCCGCGACGGGCTGATCGCCTATGACCGGCGCCACGGCTATCGCGGCCCCATCGGCCATATCGACGTCGACGCCATCTGGCCGCATCATCTGGCCGCTGTCGTCACCCCGGCCGGCGCCGCGCCCTGGCGGCTTGCCGCCGTGTTGAGCGTGCGCGGCGAGGGCGCCGAAATCGGTTTCGTCGACGGCAGCCACGGCGTCATGCCGATGAGCCAGCTCGCCTGGGCGCGGCCGACCAAGGACGACCAGCGGGTCGGCGCGTTCCCGACCCGGGCCGACCAAGTGCTGCACCAGGGCGACGTCGTGCTGACCGAAGCCGTCACCGAGGAGGCGGCTGCGGCGAAGCCGGCCAAGCGCAAGCGCAAGGGTCAGCCGGCTGTCACCGCGGCGCCGGCGACCAGCGGCGGCCGCACCGTGTGGGCGCTGCGCCAGATCCCGAATGTCAGCGGCGCGATCGTCGTCATCGACCCCCATACCGGCCGGGTGCTGGCGCTGTCGGGCGGCTACAGCTACGACATGAGCCAGTTCGACCGTGCGACCCAGGCCTATCGGCAGATGGGTTCCTCGATCAAGCCGTTCATGTATCTGGCGGCGCTCGACAATGGCATGACGCCCTCGACCCTGATCCTCGACGCGCCAGTGGCCATCGAGCAGGGGCCGGGTCTGCCGCTGTGGCGGCCCAATAACTTCGAGACCAACGAATATCTCGGGCCGGCGCCGTTGCGGGTCGCGATCGAGAAATCGATCAACACCATGACGGTGCGGATGGCGTCGGCGATCGGCATCGACAAGATCGCGCCCTATGTCGAACGGCTCGGCATCATGAACAAGATGCCGGCGCAGTATTCGATGGTGCTCGGCGCTGGCCAGACCACGCCGCTGCGGCTCACCACCGCCTATGCGATGCTGGTCAATGGCGGCAAGCGGGTGCTGCCGTCGCTGATCGACCGCGTCCAGGACGGCCAGGGCCGGACCATCTTCCGCCACGACAACCGCGATTGCCCGCATTGCAGCGATTTTGCCTGGGCGCCGCCGGGCGAGGTCCCCGATCTGCCCGACGAGCGCGAGCAGCTGATCGATCCCGGCACCGCCTATCAGATGGTCAATATCCTGCGCGGCGTGGTCCAGCGCGGCACCGCGGCCGGCGCGGTCGGGTCCAAGCTCGACTTCCCCGTCGCGGGCAAGACCGGCACCACCAACGACGCCAAGGATACCTGGTTCGTCGGCTTCACCCCCGATCTGGTCGCGGGCGTCTATGTCGGCTTCGACCAGCCGCGGACATTGGGCCCGGACGAGCAGGGCGCGCATGTCGCGGCGCCGATCTTCGCCGAGTTCATGGGTAACGCCATGAAGGACAAGCCGATCACCGATTTCCGGGTGCCGCCGGGCGTACGCCTGGTGCGGGTCAACCCGGCAAACGGCCAATACGCTTCGGCCGGCGAGCGCAATTATATCTGGGAAGCCTTCAAGCCGGGCACCGAGCCGACGCCCGACGGTCTCGTCGTCCAGGGCGGCACCGGCGTCGAGACCCTGCCGGCCGATGCCAATGTGCCGATGACCGACGAGCCCGCGACACAGCTGCCGGAGACTCCCGGGGTCGAGCCCCTGACCGGAGTTCCGGGCCAACCTGCCCAGCCGGGCCCGCCCGTCGATCCCAACGCGCCGATCGACCCCAATGCCCCGCCGGATTCGGCCCCGCCACCGGATGCGGGCGCGACGCCGGCCATGCCCGCGCCTGGAGCCACCTCGACGCCGCCGACGGGATCATCGCCGCCGCCGACCGGTCCCGCGATCGTGCCCTCGACCGGTTCGTCAGGCGGATCGGGCGGTTTGTACTAGCTGCAGGGCTTCCTCCCGCCGCACCGAAACCGGTTGCGCCCGCAGGGGGGCGTCATTACAGTCCGGCCCCCGACCCGTTTTTAGCTTGGAGCAGCGCGATGCGTGCAGAAATCCAGGCAGTTGCTGACGAGATTACGGCCTCGTTGGCGCTGCTGAGGAGGCATCTTTGACTGGGATACTTCTCTCCGCAAATTCGAAGAACTGAACGCCCGCGCCGAAGATCCGGCGCTGTGGAACGACGCCACCGCGGCGCAGGCGCTGATGCGCGAGCGCGGCAAGCTCGACCAGGCGATCAACGGCTATCGACGGATCGAGCAACAGCTCGCCGACGCCCTCGAGATGATCGAGATGGGCGAGGCCGAGAACGAGCCCGAGATCGTCGCCGAGGCCGAGGCCAGCCTCAACGCCCTCAAGGCCGAAGTCGCCAAGCGCGAACTCGAGAGCCTGCTCTCGGGCGAGGCCGACGGCAATGACTGCTATCTCGAGGTCCATGCCGGCGCCGGCGGTACCGAGGCCCAGGACTGGGCCCTGATGCTGCTGCGCATGTATGTGCGCTGGGCCGAGCAGCATGGCTACAAGGTCGACTGGCTGGAAGAAAGCCCGGGCGAAGAGGCCGGGCTGAAATCGGCGACCATCAAGGTCTCCGGGCTCAACGCCTATGGCTGGCTCAAGACCGAGAGCGGCGTGCACCGTCTCGTGCGCATCTCGCCTTATGACAGCGCCGCGCGCCGCCATACCAGCTTCGCCTCGGCCTGGGTCTATCCGGTGATCGACGATCGCATCGAGATCGAAATCCTCGACAAGGATCTGCGCATCGACACCTATCGCGCTTCGGGTGCCGGCGGCCAGCACATCAACAAGACCGACTCGGCGATCCGCATCACCCATAATCCGACCGGCATCGTGGTGTCGTGCCAGCAGGATCGCTCGCAGCATCGCAACCGCGCCATCGCCTGGGACATGCTGAAGGCGCGACTCTACGAACTCGAACTGAAGAAGCGTGAAGATGCGGCCGACGCGTTGAATGACACGAAGTCCGATTTCGGCTGGGGCCACCAGATCCGCTCCTACGTGCTGCACCCCTATCAGATGGTGAAGGATTTGCGCACCGGGGTCGAGACCGGCGACACGCGCGGCGTGCTCGACGGCGATCTCGATAAGTTCCTGGAAGCGTCCCTCGACCAGCGCATCAAGGGCGGCAGTGCCGCACCGGTGAGCGATCTCGAGGCGGAGTAGCGGCCGCGCTCACACCACGAGGGCCAGGATCACGAGGCAGAGGGTGCCGCCCACGAGTGCCGCGACGGGCAGGAGGGTGAAGAGATCGTGCGCGGGGAGACGGAGATCAG
>CAIUCF010000843.1 GCA_903897565.1 uncultured Rhodospirillales bacterium
GGACCGCCAAGGTGCTGACGACCAGGCCCGACCGTTCGATCGGCGTGCTGCAGGCGATCGGCGAGGCCGGGATTCCGCTCGGGCAGATCTCGCATCTGATGCACGGCACGACGACGGGCACCAATGCGCTGATCGAGCGCAGCTATCCCGATGTCGGCTGGATCACGACCGAAGGCTTTCGCGACACGATCGAGATCGGCCGCCAGCATCGCGAGCATCTCTACGATCCCTATCAGCAGAAGCCCAAGCCGATCATCCGCCGGCGCTTCCGCTTCACCGTACCGGAGCGGATGAACGCGCGGGGCGAAGTCGACCGGCCGCTCGACGAAGCCGCCGCGGCCGCACTCTCGGCGCGGATCGCGCAGCTGGGGCTCCGCGCCGTCGGCATCGGCTTCATCAATGCCTATGTCAACGATGCCCACGAGCAGTTGATGCGCGAGATCATCCTCGACCGTAACCCGGATTGCTACGTCGTGCTGTCGGGCGAGACGCGGCCAGTGTTCCGTGAGCATGGCCGTTTCGTGACGACGGCGGTGCGCGCGGCGCTGATGCCGGTGATGGCGGAATATTTCGACCGGCTGGAGACGCGGCTGACGGCCGAGGGCTTCACCGGCACTTGCCTCATCCTCAAGAGCAGCGGCGGCGTCATGACCCTGGGCTTCGCCCGCCAGCATCCCGAGGAGCAGCTGGAATCCGGCCCGGCCGGCGGCGTCGCCTATGCCGCCCATCTGTCGCGCCAGCTCGGGCTCGAGCGGCTGATCCATTCCGATGTCGGCGGCACCAGCTTTGACGTCTCGATCGTCGAACACGGCAGCGGCCTCGTCACCCGCGACCACGAGCTGGAATGGGAGGTGCCGATCGTCGTGCCGATGCTCGACATTCACAGCATCGGCGCCGGCGGCGGCTCGATCGGCTGGATCGATGCCGGCGGCTCGTTGCGCGTCGGCCCGCGCAGCGCCGGATCTCTGCCCGGCCCGGCCTGCTACGGTCGCGGCGGCACCGAGCCGACCATCACCGACGCCAATCTGCTGCTCGGCCGGCTGGAGCCGACCCTCGGCGGCAAGATGCAGCTCGACGTCGAGGCGGCGCGGACGGCCGTCGCCGGCCTCGCGGAGAAGATCGGGCTCTCGGTGCTGGCGACCGCGGAAGGCATGATCCGCATCGGCTCGGAATACATGGCCCAGGCTGTGAAGCGCGTGCTGATCGGGCGCGGCCGCGACCCGCGTGACTTTGCCTATGCCGCCTTCGGCGGCGCCGGCGGGCTCCATGCCTGTTTCGTCGCCCGGGCGATGAGTATCCCCACCGTCCTGATCCCGCCCAATGCCGGTGTCGCCTCGGCCTATGGCGCCACCGCCATGGATCTGCGCCAGGATCTCGAAGCCTTCTATTACGCCCCGGTCGAATCCTGCGATATCGGGGTGATCAACCGGCACTTCGCGGCATTGGAACAACGCGGCCGCCGGCTGCTCGCCGAGCAGGGCGTGAGCGACGAGAGCCAGATCGAGATTCGCCGCACGGCCCAGATGCGCTATGTCGGCCAATCCTATGAGGTCGATACCGAGATCCCGCCGGGCACCCTGGCGCCGGCCGATCTCGAGGGCATCATCGCCGCCTTCCACGCTGCCCATGAGCGCGAGTTCGGGGTGAGCTCGGGCGATTTCGCCCCGGCCTTCGTCTCGCTCGCCGTCGCGGCGATCGGTCGGCTGCGGCATCCCCCGGCGGTCGCCATCGCCACGGCGAGCGACGTCGCGCCGATCAAGTCGCATCGCGAGGTCTATTTCGACGGGAAATGGGGAACGGTGGCGATCTACGACGGCGAGCACCTGCCCGCGGGCTTCGCGCTCAGCGGTCCGGCGATCGTCGAATACGACCATGCCTGCGCAGTGCTGCCCGTAGACACCTCGGCGCGGGTCAATGAGTATGGTGGACTTATCGTGACGATCCACGAGATGGAGGCAACATGACCGCGATGCCAATCCTCGCCGCCAAGACCACCGAGGCCAGGGGCCTCGACCCCAAAGCTATCGAGGCCGAGGGCCTGGACCCGATCACCTTCGAGGTGCTCCGCAGCGTTTTCGAGTATGCCTGCGATCGCATGACCTCGGTGCTGCGGCGCTCGTCCTTCTCGCCGATCCTGTCGGACATGCTCGATTTCTCCAACGCCATCTACGATGGCGACCTGCAGCTGCTGGCGCAGGCGGCCAACTGCCCGATCCATCTCGCGGCGATGAAATTCAGCGCCGAGGCCGCGATCCGCAAGTTTCCGCCGGCAACCCTGCAGGAAGGCGACGTGCTGCTGCTCAACGATCCCTATCAGGGCGGCACCCACATCAACGACGTCTCCTTCATCATGCCGATCTATCACCGCAAGGCGTTGATCGGCTACGCCGTGAGCCGCGGTCACTGGATGGATCTCGGCGGCGGCGCCGCCGGCGGCCAGGCCTTCGGCACCCATATCGCCTCCGAAGGACTGCGGCTGCCGCCGGTCAAGATTTACCGCGGCTACAAGGTCAACGAGGAAATCCTCGACATCATCGTCAGCAACACGCGGACGCCGCATTTCGTCAAAGGCGACATGCAGGCGCATTTCGCCTGCCTGCGCGCCGCCGAGCAGGAGCTGCAGCGGGCCTGCGATCGCTACGGCGCCCCGACCGTGTGCAAGGCGATGAAGCAAATCCAGCGCTACACCGAGCGCATGGTGCGGGCGAGCATCGAGCGCCTGCCCAATGGCATTTACGACGCCGAGGATTACGCCGATACCGACGGCTTCTCCGACCAGCCGGTGAAGATCAAGGTGCGCCTCGAAATCCGCGACAGCGACATCATCGTCGATTTCGCCGGGACCGATCCGATCTGCAAGGGCGCCATCAATTCGCCGCCCGCGAACACCATCTCGGCGGCACTCTATTCGCTGCAGTTCTTCCTGGCGCCCTCGGCACCGCAGAACCAAGGCATGTTCAACCCGATCGAGGTGCGGATTCCGAAGGGGTGCTGGCTCAACGCCGAATGGCCGGCGCCGACGATCGGCTGCACCACGCTGACAGCCTCCAAGATCACGAGCGCGATCTGGCAGGCGCTGGCCAAGGCGGTGCCGGAGCGGGTGACCGGCTCGACCTTCTCGGAATGCAACTGGTTCGTCGCGGCCTGCGTGTCGCCCGACGGCCGCAGCGACGTGTTCTCCGACCTGACCGCCGGCGGCTGGGGCGGCACGCCGTACGCCGACGGCATGAGCGTGACCATGGACCCGCTCGGCAACTGCATGAACATGCCGGCGGAAGCCGCCGAGCTGCTGTTCCCCATCGCCTACGAAGCCTTCGATCTCCGCCAGGACTCGGCGGGCCCGGGGCAGCATCGCGGCGGGCTCGGCGCCAATTTCCGGGTCCGCTTCCTCGGCACCGCCGAACTCAGCATGGAGACGTCGCGGACCTTCGAGGGCAGTCCCGGCTCGAATGGCGGCGGCCGCAGCGCGGTGCAGACATCCTCACATCTCAAGGCGGATGGCCGCGCCAGCATCATCGGCGGCCTCGACAAGGCGGGAGGCTGGCACAATCCGTTGCTGGCCGCCCATCCGTTCGAGCCCGGCGATAGCTTCATCTTCGCGAGCACCGGTGGCGGCGGCTGGGGCAACCCGCTCAGCCGGCCGGTCGAGGACGTGCTGGACGACGTGCTCGACGAATATATCAGCCTCGACGCCGCGCAACGTGACTACGGGGTCGTGATCGACGCCGCCACCATGACGATCGATCGGACGAGAACCGCCGAACTTCGCCCGCTATAGACGACGGGCGCCAAAGATAGGCCGGCGCATCGAACGCGCCGGCCTGTTTTATCTACGGAGCGGTTACGCCGCAGTTTCCTTCCGTCCGGCCGCCAGGACGCCGCGCCTGTCGAGGAAATCGCAGCAGATCTGCGCCAGATCCTTCGGCTGTTCGAACATTGGGTAATGCCCCATGCGCGCGCCGATCACTTTCTCCGCCAGACCCTTGCTTATGCCGGCGACGGTGGCGTCGAGCAGATGCTCCGGCAGATAATAGTCGGCCTCGCCTTTGAAGATCATGATCGGGCAGACGACGTCCTTGAGCTTGCTACGGACATCGTGATTGGCCCAGCATTCGAGATCGGCGACCGCAATCTCCTGGGAGCAGTAGCGGTGCATCCAGCGCGTCTCGACCACTTTGCTCTCTTCCACAGGGTAGTAGAGCGATGAGATCGCGGCGCGCTCCATCATGTCGCGCCAGCCCGGCGCGGCATGCGGATGTTCGTAGATTCTGAGGTCGGGAAAGGTCGGCGTATGTGCCGCGCCTTCGAGCGCGAGCGCCGCCAACATCTCGGCCGAGTGATGGCAGGCGAGATCGACCGTCATGTTGCCGCCGATCGAACAGCCCAATATCACCGGCTTCTCGTTCCCGCAGACGGCTTTGGCGATCTTCCAGACGAACTCGGCATAGGCATGCATCTGCCGGAACGGCTCCCAGTTGACGGGATAGGACTTGCCGTGGCCGGGGAGATCGATGGCGATCGCGCGAAAGCCGCGACGCGCCATCTCGGGAAGGAACTCGTAATACTCGATCGAGCAGGCCCCCGCGGTGTGGATGCAGAACAACGGCGTGCCCTGGCCGCATTGCTCGTAATAGATGCGGGTGCCGTCGACGGTGACGTAGCGACCGATGATCTCATGCGACATGGGATTTCTCCTGTCCAAGAGTGGCGAAGGATTCGAGCAGGATGCACAGCGCTTCGTGCATCCGGTTGGCTTCGATCAGGTTGCCGTCGATGACGATCTTGCCGCTCGCCAGTTGCGCCCAGGACTTGGTCTTGCTGTTCAGCAACTCGCGCCAGGCCTCAGCCTGGCCGGAGACGATGACGTCATAGCCGAGCGGATTGGTGGCCGGCAGATACGCCATGACGTCGATCACCCGGCCGCGATAGAGCTTCAGCCAGAAACGCGTTTCGCCGATCGCGAGCACGACGGTGACGTCGGCCCATTCGGCCGCCCGCTGAAAGGCGAGCTGACGATTGCACTGCTCCGCCAGTGCCTGGATTGATTTCAGGTTGAAAGGATCACTCATGACCGACACCCCATTTCTTGTTTTCGACTTGATGAGTCTTTTTTGGGTATGCGTATGATGCTCTGGAACCATGTAACCGTATGTCGCCACCCGCGGCAAGGCCAGGCCTTCCCTCTGGCGAGGTTCGGGTTCGCGGTATAGGCTTTCCCTCGCCATGACCGAACGGCTCCAAGGGATGATCGCAGAAATGATGGGCACGCGGCCTGCTGGCGGGGCGTCCGACGATCGCATCGGCTCGGCCGCATGGTACGGCCGGCTCGCCGACGTGTTCTTCGCCGCCGATGCCGAGCCGCCGCTCCGGCGCATGATCGACGAACTCGTCGCGCTGTTCGCGGCGGACAACTACCTGTTGCTGCATTTCTCCAGCACCGCACGACCGGATATCCTGCTGCGGTCGACCAATCGGCCCTCCCGCAAGAATGACGTCGAGGATTATCGCAACGCCTATTACCCGCTCGACCCGTTCTACATCAATATCGCACGGGTTCATGAATTGGGCGGCGCCAGCCTGAGCGACGTCATCGATGGGCCATTTCACGACAGCGAATACTATAATTTCTACTATGTCGACGCCGGTCTGCTCGATGAATTGTGCTTCTGCGCGATCGACGGCGCCGGCGGCCACATCCTGCTGTCGTTGGGTCGGTCGCTCGAGCGGCAGTTCTATGCCGAGGCGGATCTGGCGGCGATGCGAGGCATCGCGCCGCTGATCTGCGCGATGCTGCGCGAGCA
>CAIUCF010000844.1 GCA_903897565.1 uncultured Rhodospirillales bacterium
ACCGGCCTTCCGGGTCAGGTTCGTGGCGTAGGGCACCTCGACATTGGGGTTTTCGAGCACGTCGCTCATGGTCATTTCCTCTATTCGTGGATCGGGTATCGCCGAGTGCCGCTCAACCGAGCGGCCAGGGTCCCGATTTCGCGTGAATGGCATGGGGAAAGGCGGAAAACGGCGAGCGCGGCTGGCGATGCATCTCGACGGCGATCGCCGCCTGACCCAGCGCCAGTAACAGGCAGGCGAGGTTGTTCGCTTCGGCCGACATCTCCTTGCCGAGCGGATAATGCGCGTCGAGCCAGGCGATGGCGTCCTCGGCATGGTCATACATCGCGTTGTAGAACGCGGTGATCTCCGGCATCGGCGCCCGCGCCCGCTGGTCCCAGCGCTTGTCGTTGGTCGGCTGCGCCCAATAGGCCACGAACCGCTCGAGGTTCTCAAAACCTTCCGGGAGGGTGTGTTCGCTCACGTCAGCACCTCATAGAAGCTCGGACGCATCACATTGTCCTGCGAGAAACCGGCATGGCCGATATCGTCGGTATCCCACACGATGGTGGGAACGTCGGGATAATGGACATAGCCTTCCGCGAAGACCTCGTTGCGATTGCCCGAAGGGTCGAAGAAATAGATCGTCATGCCGCGCGTCACGCCGTGACGGTTCACGCTGACGTCGACGGGAATGCGGTACTTGCCGATCAGATCGGCGGCCTTGATGACGTCGTTCGCCGATTCCAGGAAGAACGAGACATGGTGGAACCGTCCACCCTCCGGCTGCATCACGAAGGCGACGTCATGGGGCTTGGTCGAGC
Source organism: uncultured Rhodospirillales bacterium (assembly GCA_903897565.1). GTDB lineage: Bacteria > Pseudomonadota > Alphaproteobacteria > ATCC43930 > CGMCC-115725 > CAIXXC01. The sequence continues at coordinate 804 of CAIUCF010000844.1, forward strand.
CGGTCAGGAACACCGCCATCGACGACTTGGTCTCGGCATCGACGATCTTCTCGCTCATGTCGAAGTCGAAGACCTCGGTGAACAGCCGCGCGCATTCATCGATATTGAGGCCGCCGAGCAGCACGTGGTCGAGACGGTTGATACGGAAGCCGCGGACCACGCCCTCATCGGGGGTCACGCCGGGGTTGTGATAGCCCATGGTATTGCCGATCACTTCCTTCTCGGCATAGAGCTGCATGATATGGCCGCTCGGCAGCACGAATTCGAGGCGGCGGCCGCTCTTCGGATAGACGCCGGCAGGAACTTCCTTCACCGCCAGGCCGAACGCCTCGATCTTCGGCGCCAGGGCCGTCAGGGTGGCGTCGTCATAGACCTTGAAGGCGAAGTAATCGAGGCCAGCGCGATCGGTCTCGCGCAGCACGATCGAGTGATGATCATGCTCATCCCAGGCCTTCAGATAGACCAGCCCGTCGGCGTCCTCCATGACCTCGTGGAGGCCCATGCGGTCGACGTAATGCTTGCGCGCCTGCGCCATGTCCAGAACCCGGATCCGAAGCTCGCCGAGCCGGAGCAATCCGCGTAGTGCCATAATCGTCTTCCTCCCAAATTGCGGGTTCGATTGCCCGCTTGATCTCGCCCCGACCGGCGGCCGCGCGCTGGGCATCTCGCCCCGATCGCCAAAGATATACGCATCGACCGTGCCAGTCGCCCGAGATCTGCCCGGCGGCTCATAAAATTTTCGATACGTCATTGATATAAATCAATTCTCCGAGCCGGAAACACGCGACCCTGTGATGTCGATCGCCGGTGAGATTTTGTCACTCACGCATGTAATGAAAATCATTCGCAGTCTCGTTGGGAGAATTTCATGCTATGGTGAATGGAAACCGCCCCCAGAACCTCGTCAGAAACAGGTCGGATCGATCGCCATGAGCCGAGACACCGATATCGCGCAGCCGCGGCGCAGCAGCCCGAGCGGGTCGAGTTTTCCCGACATCGGCGACCTCGTCTCGCGCATCCATTTCGCCCATGAGCACGGCCGCATCTGGCTCGACGATCAGCGCATGGTCCTGCTCCACAGCTCCGCCCTCGGCGTGCTGCGGCGCGAGTTGATCGAAAGTTTCGGCGTCGACCGCGCCCGCGGCGTGCTGACCCGGATCGGCTATAATTCGGGGGCGCGCGATGCCGAGCTCGCCCATCAACTGCGCGGCTCGGGCTCCAATGACGCCATCAACGCCGGCGCCCAGCTCCACATGCTCGAAGGCATGGCGGGGGTCGAGTTGGTCCGCTCGGAGATCGATATCCCGCGCGGCCATTATCTCGGCGAATATCTCTGGTACGACACGGTCGAGAGCGAGGAACACATCAAGCTCTACGGCGTCGGCGCCGAGCCGAGCTGCTGGATGCAGATCGGCTATTCTTCGGGTTTCGCCAGCCGCTTCGTCGGCTTCCCCGTGCTCTACCGCGAGCTCGAATGCCGCTGCCAGGGCGCGTCGCGCTGCCGCATTCTCGGCAAGCCGGTCGACAGTTGGGACGATGTCGAGCTCGATCTCCGCCATCTTCGCGCCGACGACATCACGGCGGGCCTCTCGGTCGGCCGCGGCGGCCAGCGCCCCGATGTCGAGCTGCCTGCACCAGGCTCGTCGCGCTCACCGCTCGAGGACCCCGACGTGGTCGGTGTCTCGGCCGGTTTCAACGCCGTCTGCCACATGGTCCGCCGCGTCGCCGACAGCGAGGCCTCGGTGCTGTTCCTCGGCGAAAGCGGCGTCGGCAAGGAGGTGCTCGCCCGCAGCCTGCACCGCATCAGCCCGCGCGCCGACGGTCCCTTCATCGCCATCAACTGCGCCGCCATTCCCGAACAGCTGATCGAATCCGAGTTGTTCGGGGTCGAGAAAGGGGCCTTCACCGGTGCCCTGCAGAGCCGCCCCGGCCGCTTCGAGCGCGCCTCCAAGGGCACCTTGTTCCTCGACGAGATCGGCATCCTTGGCTGGACCGCACAGGGCAAGCTGCTGCGGGCCTTGCAGGAGCGCGAGATCGAGCGGGTCGGCGACACCCAGACCCGCAAAGTCGATGTCCGCGTGGTCGCCGCCACCAACCTCGACCTGCGCAAGGAGATCGCCGAAGGGCGGTTCCGCGAGGATCTCTACTACCGCCTCAACGTCTTCCCGGT
>CAIUCF010000845.1 GCA_903897565.1 uncultured Rhodospirillales bacterium
GGACTTGACCGTGAGCATTTCCTGCAGCGTGTACGCCGCGCCGTAGGCCTCGAGCGCCCAGACTTCCATTTCGCCGAAGCGCTGGCCGCCGAACTGCGCCTTGCCGCCCAGCGGCTGCTGGGTGACGAGCGAGTACGGTCCGATCGAACGCGCGTGGATCTTGTCGTCCACAAGGTGATGCAGCTTGAGCATGTAGATATACCCAACCGTCACCTTGCGGTCGAAGACCTCGCCGGTGCGGCCGTCGATCAGGGTCACCTGACCGGAGCTGTCGCGGTCCGCCTTCAGCAGCATCTCGACGATGTCTTCCTCGCGCGCGCCGTCGAACACCGGCGTCGCCATCGGCACGCCGCTCTTCAGGTTGTGCGAGAGTTCGAACAGCTCGTGATCCGTCATGTCGGCGACCGTCTCGCGGTCTTCCGGCTTGGTGTAGATCGAGTTGAGCAGATCACGCAGGGGCTCGATGACCTCGGTCTTCTGCGCCTTGGCCAGCATGACGCCGATCTGCTGACCGAGGCCCGCGGAGGCCCAGCCGAGATGGGTTTCGAGAATCTGCCCGACATTCATGCGCGACGGCACGCCCAACGGGTTGAGCACGATGTCGACATGGGTGCCGTCTTCGAGATAGGGCATGTCCTCGCACGGCATGATCCGCGAGATGACGCCCTTGTTGCCGTGACGGCCGGCCATCTTGTCGCCCGGCTGCAGCTTGCGCTTCACCGCGACGAAGACCTTGACCATCTTCATGACGCCCGGCGGCAGCTCGTCGCCGCGCTGCAGCTTCTCGACCTTGGTCTCGAAACGATGCTGCAGCACGCCTTCAGACTGCTCCATCTGCTTCTTCAGCGCCTCGATATCGGCCATGACGGCGTCATCGCGAACGGCGAAGTGCTTCCACTGGCCATGCGTGAATTCGGCGAGCAGGGCTTCGTCGATCTCGACGCCGGAACGGGCGCCCTTCGGGCCGGAAACGGCGACCTGACCGAGCAGCAGCTCCTTGAGGCGGCCGTAGTAGCTGCGCTCCAGGATGATCCGCTCGTCGTCGCGATCCTTGGCGAGACGCTCGATTTCCGCACGCTCGATGGCCAGGGCGCGCTCGTCCTTGTCGACGCCCCGACGCGAGAACACGCGGACTTCAACGATCGTGCCGGCGACGCCCGGCGGCAGGCGCAGCGAGGTATCGCGGACGTCGGACGCCTTCTCACCGAAGATCGCGCGCAGCAGCTTCTCTTCCGGGGTCATCGGCGATTCGCCCTTCGGCGTCACCTTGCCCACGAGAATGTCGCCCGGCTTCACCTCGGCGCCGATATAGACGATGCCCGCCTCGTCGAGGTTCTTGAGGGCTTCTTCACCGACGTTCGGGATATCCCGAGTGATTTCTTCCTGGCCGAGCTTGGTGTCGCGGGCCATGACTTCGAATTCCTCGATATGGATCGAGGTGAAGACGTCATCGGACACGATCCGCTCGGAGATCAGGATCGAATCTTCGAAGTTGTAGCCGTTCCAGGGCATGAACGCGACGAGCACGTTGCGGCCGAGCGCCAGCTCGCCGAGCTGGGTCGAGGGACCGTCGGCGAGGATGTCGCCGGCGAGCACCTGATCGCCCACCTTCACCAGCGGACGCTGGGTGATGCAGGTGTTCTGGTTCGAGCGCTGGAACTTCAGCAGGTTGTAGATATCGACGCCCGACGCCGAGGCCTGGGACTCGGTGGCGCGGATGACGATACGGGTGGCGTCGACCTGGTCGACCACGCCCGAGCGCTTGGAGATGATCGTCACGCCGGAATCGCGGGCGACGGTCGCCTCCATGCCGGTGCCGACGAGCGGCGCCTCGGCGCGGATGAGCGGCACGGCCTGCCGTTGCATGTTCGAGCCCATGAGCGCGCGGTTGGCGTCATCGTTCTCGAGGAACGGGATCAGCGCCGCGGCGACCGAGACCAGCTGCTTCGGCGAGACGTCGACAAGGTCGATATCCTGCGGCCGCGCCATCACGAAGTCGCCGTTCTTGCGGCAATTCGTCAGGTCGGCGAGGATCTTGTTGTTCTCGTCATGCGGAATATTGGCCTGCGCGATCGCGTAGCGGCCCTCTTCCATCGCCGAGAGATAGATCACGTCGTTGGTGACGACGCCATCCACCACCTTGCGGTAGGGGCTCTCGATGAAGCCGTACTGATTGACCCGGGCATAGGTCGCCAGCGAGTTGATCAGACCGATATTCGGACCTTCCGGCGTCTCAATCGGGCAGATGCGGCCGTAATGGGTCGGATGCACGTCGCGGACTTCGAAGCCGGCGCGCTCGCGGGTCAGACCGCCCGGCCCGAGGGCCGAGAGACGACGCTTGTGGGTGATTTCCGACAGCGGGTTGGTCTGATCCATGAACTGCGACAGCTGCGACGAGCCGAAGAACTCGCGCAC
>CAIUCF010000846.1 GCA_903897565.1 uncultured Rhodospirillales bacterium
GCGCGGTGGATCTCGACCGTGCGCGGGCTGATCGACAGTTTGAACGCGACCACCTTGTTCGGATCGCCATCGACAAGCAGTTCGAAGACCTCACGCTCCCGCTCCGTCAGACGGGATAGGCGCTCCTGCAAGTCCGGGTCGACCTCGGGCGCCGACGCCGGGGGAGCATGCTCCGCCTGGGTCAGGACCTGGCGGACCAGCACCAACAGGGCTTCGGCGTCGATCGGCTTCTGGATGAAATCGACGGCTCCCTGTTTCATGGCCGAAACCGCCATAGGCACGTCGCCATGTCCGGTCATCATGATGACCGGCAAGGTCAGATGACGGGACGCGATCGCGGCCAGCAGGGCGAAACCGTCCATCCCCGGCATGCGGATATCGGCAAGGACGCAACCACCCTGCGCGGCGAGGCCATTGGCGAGAAAATCCTCGGCTGACGCGAATTCCCGGGTCGCCATGCCCTCGGACTGCAGGAGCATCGCCAGCGAGTCGCGGATATCGGGGTCGTCGTCGACGATTGCGACCGGCCCATTACTGGTCATGCCTCGACCTCGTCGGCGACGGGAAGATCGAAGACGAAGCGGGTGCCGCCTTCCGCGAGCGCTTCCGCCCGAATACTGCCGCCGTGACTGTTGATGATCGAGCGACAGATCGACAGCCCCATCCCCATGCCCGAGGCCTTGGTCGTCACGAAGGGCTGGAACAGCTGGGCGCTGACCTCTGGTGCAAGGCCGGGTCCGGTGTCGCGGATTTCGACCGCGACGCGGTCGTCCGCCGCCAGCCAATCGCGGATCGTCAGCTCGCGGTGCTCGGAGTCGCGCATCGCCTCGGCAGCGTTACGGACGAGATTGACCACCACCTGCTGTATCGGAACCTTGTCGATCATGACCTCCGGCAGTCCATGCGCGAGATCGAAGTTCAGCCTGATCCCGAGATCGCTGAGGCCGGCCATCGCCAGGGCGCAGGCCTCCTCGATCGCGGTGTTGAGGATCTCGGGGCGGCGGGCGCCATCCCCCTTCTTGACGAAGGCGCGCATCGTCCGCACCACCTGGCCGGCGCGCTCGGTCTGCGCCGCGGCCTTGTCGAGCGCCTCGGCGACGCGATCTCCGGGGGCGATCCCCGAGGCCGCCATAAATCGGCGCGCCGCCTGGAGGTAATTGCCGATCGCGGTCAGGGGCTGGTTGACCTCGTGGGCGAGTGCAGAGGCGAGCTGAGCCATGGCGCTGACGCGGCCGACATGCAGGAGTTCCGTCTGGAGATCCTGCAGCCGCTTTTCGGTCTCGCGCCGTTCCGTCAGGTCACGAATGAACCCGGTGAAGAGGTGGCGATCATGGAGCGGCATCTCGCCGACGGCGAGCTCCATCGGGAAGACGCTCCCGTCGCGCCGCTGGCCGACCACGATCCGGCCGATGCCGATGATCCGCTTTTCTCCCGTCGCGAGATAGCGCCGGATATAACCGTCATGGCCGTCACGATACGGGGCCGGCATCAGCATCGAGACGTTCTTGCCGAGCACCTCGCCACCCAGGTAGCCGAACAGCATTTCCGCCGACCGGCTGAAGTTCAGGATCATCCCGGCTTCGTCGATGACGATGATCGAGTCGGGAGCGGTTTCGAATATTGTCCGCAACCGGGTCTCGCGTTCCTCCAGATCCCGCTGCGCCCTTACCCTGGAATCGACATCTTCGACGATCGCCACGTAATAGGGCAGAGACGAGATCGGATCGCGCACCAGCGAAGACGTCACCCGGGTCCAGAAGCTATGGCCGTCGGCATGGAGATGGCGCTTTTCAATCGTGTAGGCCGCGATCGTCCCGTCCCGCAGCCGCGCGATCATGGCCTGCTCCGCAGCCTGATCGTCCGGATGCGTGAAAGTCGCGAGCGAGCGGCCAACGACGTCGCCGCGCGCCCGCCCGACCATCTCGGCGAACTTGTCGTTGGTGTCGAGCACGATGCCGTCGAGCGACACCTGCTTGATCCCGACGCCCGCCCGTTCCAGGACACTGCGGAGCGGCGCATCTTCGGCAATATGATCTCTGGGATTGTTCAACGGTCTCGTGCTCTAACGGGTCATTCGCGAACCCCCGAGAGGTTAGCGGCGGTTCGCGCGGAAAGGAAGCAATCCCTTGATTGTCGCGCCGCGCCGATCACACGCCGATCGGGCCGTTCTCCCCGGGGCCGGCGCCCGGATCGCCGAATACGTAGAAGCCCTTACGTATATGCCCTGATTTTCGTCAACGCGGGATTCGGCGAACTATCCCATCATTACCGCACCCGGTACGGGCGGTACGACGAGGGAGAGATGGCGATGGCGTATGCAGCTCTGAGCACGATCAACGAACAGGCCGACCGACGGGCCAATGCCGCCGCCACGGGCTGCGCCAATTGTGCGGCGCGCGATCTCAGCGTCTGCGGCGCGATGCCGAGCGGCGATATGTCCCGGGTGGCCTCGATCGTCTCGCATCGCCGCGCCGACGCCGGCGAGACTCTCCTGAGCGAGGGCGACAAGGCCATGCATTTCCTCAATATCGTCGACGTCACGGTCAAGGTCTACAAGCTCCTCCCCGACGGCCGCCGGCAGATCACGGGCTTTCTCTATCCGGGCGACCTGCTCGGACTCGCCTTCAACGACACCTACACCTCGACCGTCGAGGCGCTGACTCCGGTCAAGTACTGCCTGTTTCCGCGCCGTCAGTTCGAGCGCGTCGTCGACGAGTTCCGGCCGATGGAAAAGCAGCTTCTGGCCCGCGCTTCCAACGAATTGGTCGCCGCCCAGGAGCAGATGGTGATGCTCGGCCGCAAGACGGCGCAGGAGAAGATTGCCTCGTTTCTCATGGCCCTGCTGCAGCGGGCGCGACGTGTCAACAAGGCCAGCGACTCCGTCGTCCTGACGATGACCCGCTCGGATATCGCCGATTATCTCGGCCTGACGACCGAGACGGTGAGCCGCGGCTTTACCCGCTTGAAGACCGAGGGCTGGATCGAACTCTGTGCCGGCGGGAAGGTCCGTATCCGCGACACCGAGGCGCTCGCGGAACTTGCGGCCGGCGCCGATTGCTGATCGCCGAGGCCGGATTTAGGTCAGGGCTACCGGCGGCAGGGGATAGGCCACGCCCTTCAGCGTCTTGCCGAACACCATGCCCTGCGGATGATACCCGGCGGCGAACAGCGGCTGCGCCGTTTGCGTCGAGCGGTGCTGGATGATCGATCGAACCTCGTTGCAGTCGAGCTTGACCGCCAGCTTCTCGAGATCCTCGATCAGGCGGTCGAGCACGGGACGGGCGTCGAGAATGTCGATGGCGACGAAATGGTCCGCGACCAGGACATTGCCCGACAGCAGCCGCGTCTCGACCCGATAGCAGTATAGGCCCGACGGATAGGGGTTGTGACCGGCGGTCGCGACACGAATTCCGGCGTGGTCGCGGCTGCGCGGATTGGTCCGCGCGCGCGCGAATCGAGTCCATTCTTCGAGCCGGACCTGCGGCACAGCCTCGCGAATCAGCGGGAACACCTGGAGAATTCGCCCTGGGGTCAACGGTTCGATTCTAATATCGTCCACGTCACTAGCCTCACCGGAACTCGAGTTGCGCGAGGATTGCGCGGGCTTGGTCGGCGCCGACCTGATCATGGCTTCGGGAACTCCACGGGCGAATGGCGACGCGAGTTCTCTGCAACGCTCATCGAACCAACCACCATGAGGATCCTCACCTACCTATGCCGAGTAGACGTCAGCGAAGGCATGAGAATGCCATCTCTGCGAGGGACTTCATTGACATGGGTCATGAGCGGCGGGCGGCGATCATCCGTTGACCCTCGGGCGTTGCGCCTCCTAGGTTGGTGCCGCAGCGCAACCTCGGGGACAGAATAATGCAGCTTCGCGAACCGGTTCTGGATCCCATTCCGATCCTCGATCTCCGCCCGACGCAGATGACCGTGGGCATGCGCGAGGTCGACGCGAAGCGGGCGCACTGGCGCAGCGAGCGCGGGCGGCAGGCGGGCGAATTCCTGGGGCGGCATATGGTCCCCGTCGTGCTGGGGCCGGGGCGTCGACACTACATCATCGATCACCACCACCTCGCCTTCGCGCTCCACGCCGAGGGGGTCGAGGCGATCCTGGTGACGGTCGTCGCCAATCTCGCCAAACTCGACCGCGACTCGTTCTGGTTCTATCTCGACAACCGCGGCATGAGCCATCCCTACGACGCCGACGGCGTCCGCCAGCCTCATGACGCGATCCCGAAATCGATCACCGGCCTCGTCGACGATCCCTATCGCTCGCTCGCCGGCGAATTGCGGCGGGCCGGCGGCTTCTCGAAAGAGACGACGCCGTTCAGCGAGTTCCTGTGGGCCGATTTCCTGCGGCGCCGAATCAAGCGCAAGCGGATCGAGAAATCCTTTCAGTCGGCCCTGGAGAAGGCCCTGGACCTCGCGCGCAGCCCGGAAGCCGGCTACCTGCCGGGGTGGTGCGGACCCAGCACCGACTGATCTGACCCGACAATCGGCCGCGCGCCAAAGAATGATCATGTGCGGCGATGACGCAGCGGGCTCGACCGCCTATATCAGGGGGGTCGAAGCCCCTGAGGGAGATCCCATGTCCGCCGTCGCCGCCACCGCTACCAATACCCTGCCCGTCTGGAATTTGAGCGATCTCTACCCGTCGATGACGGCGCCTGAGCTGACGCGGGATCTTGAATCCGCGGGACGGGAGGCCGAGGCGCTGCAGACGCGTTATGAAGGCAAGCTGGCGGGTTTGAGCGGCGCGGCACTGGCCGGCGCGATCGCAGAATACGAGGCTCTGCAGGACGTGCTCGGTCGCATCATGAGCTATGCCGGGCTCGTCCATGCCGGCGACGTCAACGATCCCAAGATCGCCCAGTTCTACCAGACCATGCAGGAGCGGGTGACCGACATCTCCGGCGCCCTCGTGTTCTTCTCGCTCGAGCTCAACCGCATCGACGACGCGGTCCTAGCAGAGCAGTTGAAGGATCCCAAGCTCGCCCATTACCAGCCCTGGCTGCGCGATCTGCGCGTCTACCGGCCGCATCAGCTTTCCGACGACATCGAGAAGCTGCTGCACGAGAAATATGTCGCCGGGCGCGGCGCCTGGACAAGGCTGTTCGAGCAGACCAATGCCGGCCTGCGCTTCCCCGTCGGCAATCAGGAACTCACCAGCGCCGAGGTCTTCAATCTGCTGTCCTCGCCCGACCGCGCCAAGCGTCAGGAGGCGGCCGAGAGCATCGCCAAGACGATGAAGACGGCGCTGCCGACCCTGTCGCTGATCTACAACACGCTGGTCAAGGACAAGGAGATCGAAGACCGGTGGCGCAACTACGCGCGGCCGATCTCGTCGCGCAACCTCGCCAACTGCGTCGAGGACGAGGTCGTCGACGCCCTGATTTCCGCGGTCAAGGCGTCCTACCCGGCGCTGTCGCATCGCTACTACGCCCTCAAGGCAAAGTGGCTCGGTCTCGAGCATCTCGAATACTGGGATCGCAACGCGCCGCTGCCCGGCGATGACGACCGCACGATCGAGTGGCCGGAAGCGCGAGATACGGTCTTGAGCGCCTATGGCCAGTTCTCGCCGAAGATGGCCGAGATCGGCCGGCAGTTCTTCGAGAAGGGTTGGATCGATGCCGGCGTGCGGCCCGGCAAGTCGCCGGGCGCCTTCGCCCATCCGACGGTGCCGAGCGTGCACCCTTACCTGCTGCTCAACTACCAGGGCCGGACGCGCGACGTCATGACCCTGGCCCATGAGCTCGGCCATGGCGTCCATCAGGTGCTCGCCGGGCCGCAGGGCGTGCTGATGTCGGACACGCCGCTGACCCTGGCGGAAACCGCATCTGTGTTCGGCGAGATGCTGACCTTCCGCCGGCTGCTCGATCAGGAGACCGATCCGGCGCGCCGCAAGATCATGCTCGCCGGTAAGGTCGAGGACATGATCAATACCGTGGTGCGGCAGACCGCCTTCGCCGAGTTCGAGCGTCGGGTCCATGACGAGCGCCGCCAGGGCGAGCTCACCCCCGACCGCATCGGCGAGATCTGGCTCGAAATCCAGGGTGAGAGCCTCGGCCCGGCGATCAAGTTCCAGCCCGGCTACGAGGTCTACTGGAGCTATATCGGCCACTTCATCCACACGCCGTTCTACGTCTACGCCTACGCGTTCGGCGATTGCCTCGTGAACTCGCTCTATGCGTCGTACCAGAAATCCCATGAAGGCTTCGCCGAGCGCTATCTGCAGATGCTGGCGGCCGGCGGCACATTGCGCCACAAGGAGTTGCTGGCGCCGTTCGGCCTTGATGCCGGCGATCCGGCGTTCTGGGATCGGGGCTTGAGCGTCATCCGCGGCTTCATCGACGAGTTGGAGGCCATGGGCTGATGCCCGACGAGAATTCGATCGCCGGCCGGGTGCGGCGCTACGCCCAGGTCGGCACGGCGGTCGGAGGTCTGGCGGCGCGCCTTGCCGGGGAGCGCTACCTCGGCATCGGCGTCAACCGTGAGGTTCATGCGGCCGATCTCAAGGCGGCGCTCGGCGGGCTGAAGGGTCCGCTGATGAAGGTCGCCCAGATCCTCTCGTCGATTCCTGACGCCCTGCCGAAGGAATATGTCCAGGAACTGGCCCAGCTGCAGGCCAATGCGCCGGCGATGGGCTGGCCCTTCGTCAAGCGTCGGATGGCGGGCGAACTCGGTCCGAGCTGGCAGACCCGTTTCAGCAGTTTCGAGCAGGTCGCGTCGCGCGCGGCGTCTTTGGGCCAGGTCCATCGCGCCGTCGCGCTCGACGGCCGCGCGCTGGCCTGCAAGCTGCAATATCCCGACATGAGTTCGGCGATGGAGGCCGATCTCTCGCAGCTCAAGCTGATCCTGGGGCTGTTCGAGCGCTATGACAGCGCCATCTCGACCAACGAGATCTTCGCTGAACTCTCCGAACGCCTGCGCGAGGAGCTCGATTACGAGCGCGAGGCCCGCAACATGGCGCTATACCGGCGCATGCTGGCGGGAGAAGCAGGGGTCCATGTGCCCGAGACCCTCGACGAACTCTCGACGCGGCGGTTGCTGACGATGACCTGGATCGAGGGCGCGCCGATCGCCAGTTTCGACGCCGCGCCGCTCGAGGTTCGCAATGCTCTGGCGATGAACGTGTTCCGCGCCTGGTATCGCCCGTTCTACGATTACGGCGTGATCCATGGCGATCCGCATTTCGGCAATTATACCGCCCGTGCCGATCACAGCATCAATCTGCTCGATTTCGGCTGCATCCGCGTGTTTCCGGCGAGCTTCGTCGGCGCGGTGATCGACCTCTATAAGGCGCTGATGAGCGATGATGAAGAACTCGCGGTGCATGCCTATACTGTCTGGGGGTTCAAGAATCTTTCCCGTGAGATGATAGAAGCGCTGAACATTTGGGCGCGATTCCTTTACGCTCCCGTGATGGATAACCGGCGCCGCAAGGTCGACGAGGCGGGCACCGGGAATTACGGGCGGGAGCAGGTTCAAAAAGTGCACGGGGAATTGAAACGGCTGGGTGGAATCACGCCGCCGCGTGAATTCGTCTTCATGGATCGCGCCGCCGTCGGGCTGGGCGCCCTGTTCCTGCGCCTCAAGGCTGATATCAACTGGTATGAGATGTTCCATACCCTGATCGACGGCTTCGACGTCGCGACGATGGCGGAGCGGCAGCGCGTGGCGCTGGCCGAGACCGGATTGACCGCGTCGCCGTGATTGCCCCCATCGACCCCACCGGCCGCGCCGACCGCCACGCCAACCGCAAGCTGATCCGCCTGCTGGGATTGCTCGCGGGCGTGTTCGTCGTCGGCACCGGCATCGGCTGGATCGTCGGCCAGATCGGTCATCCCGTCAGCGATACCACTACCCAGAACGTCGCCACCACTCTGCCGGCGTCGCTGCCGCCGACGTCCACCGCCGTTGGTCCCGATGCCCTGACCCCGTCGGCGCCGCAGCCGGCGTCGCCGCTCCCGCAGCCCGCAGCCGCCACTCCGACCGATCAGCACGCCGCAACCAGTTTCATTGCCGAGGCGACGCAACAGCCGCAGCCTGCTGCGCCGCCGGCACCACCTGCGCCCGTCGCGGCAAGCCCCGTGCCCGCGACGACGACGCCACCGCCGGCGCCGCTCGCGCCATCGCCTTCAGCCGCGAAACCGGAGCCCGAGGTGGTGATCGAGCCCGCGCAGGAGCAGGCTTCGCCCCCCGAGGCGGCAAAGCCTGCCGAGCCCGTCGCCGCGGCGAAGCCGAAGCCTCCGACGCCGCACCCGACCCATCTCGCCAGGGTGGTCAAGCATCGGCCGCAGCCGCATGTCGTCGCCAGACATGGCGCCGCGGGCGCCGGGTCGCGAGTGACGGTCATCGGCGGAAAGGGGGCTCCCGCCGGCACACGTTGGACGATCCAGCTCGGCGCGTTCCGCACCCATGATCACGCGGCACTGCTGGTGATGACCCTGCAATCCCACGGCACCGTCGCCAAGGTGATCAAGCGGGACGCCGGCGCCAAGGGAGTCTGGTACGTCGTGCAGACGCCGAGCGTCTTGAGCCTGAAGGCGGCGACGACCACCGCAGCGGCGATCTCGCGGCGCGAGCGGGTCGCGGCCTCGATATTGCGGGCTCCGGCCTCGTAACTCAGCCGGCGAAGCGGTCGAGCAGCGCGGTCAACGCGTCCGGGGCGCATAGGAACGGCGAGTGATCGGTATCGAGCCGGGCGACTTCGGTGCCGAACTGGCCGGCGCCGAGCGCGCGCTGGGCCATGAGGGCGATCGCGTTGTCCTTGGTGCATTCGATATAGGCGCGGGGAATGCTGCCGAAGCGGGCCGCGCTGCGGCGAACCGGGGCGACCATCGGTTCGACGGCATTGGCGCGCAGGCGGGCGCGAGCCCAGGCGACATCTTCGGCCGAGCATTGACCGTAGAGCAGGTTCTGCACAGCCGCCTGATCCAGTTCGAGCGCCGCGCCGTCCTGAACCTTGACGACGGGCATGCGCGGAAACTCCGGCGCCAGCCGACCGAGCACGCCGATCGAGCTTTCGCCGTTCTCCGGGATCAGAGCCGCGACATAGACCAGCTTGCGGATCAGATGCGGCACGTCTTCGCCGGTCTGGGTCAGGGTCACACCGCCGAGGGAATGGCCGACGAGGATGGCGGGCTCGGGAAGCGTCTCGAGCACGGCCGCGACGGCGCCGGCATAGGCCTTGAGCGTGACCTCGGCGAGCGGGACGCCGTCATCGGTGGCGCCGGGCAGGTCGATCGCCGTGACCGTATGGCCGAGCGACTGCAGCCGCGGCACGATACGCTCCCAGCACCAGGAGCCGTGCCATGCGCCGTGAACCAGTACGAATTGTGCCATCAGTCTTCCCCGGATTTGTGCGTGGTATCCCAGCGTGACGCCGCGGCGTCATCACTGTCCTTCGCCGCGACCCAGTCGCCGCCTGCCATGGTTTCTTCGTATTTCCAGAACGGCGCCTTGGTCTTCAGCCAGTCGATCAGAAAGCGGCAGGCATCGAAGGCGGCGTCGCGATGGGCCGACGCTGTCGCAACCATCACGATCGCCTCGCCGGGCAGCATGCGTCCGACACGATGCACGATCAGGCTGGCGGCAAGCGGCCAGCGCGCCTGCGCCTCGGCCTCGATCTCGGCCAATAGGCGCTCGGTCATGCCGGGATAGTGCTCGAGCGTGAGCGCGACGAGCCGCGGCCCTTCGGCGGCGACCCGGACCCGGCCGGTGAAGGTCGTGACCGCGCCGACATGGTCATGGTCGCGCGCGAAGGCGTCGAGTTCCGTCGCGGGGTCGAAGGGTTCTGCCTGCATGCGGATCACGGGGGTCAGCCGCCGGTCATCGGTGGGA
>CAIUCF010000847.1 GCA_903897565.1 uncultured Rhodospirillales bacterium
CCCGCTTTCAAGGGAATGACGGGTGGGGGGAGTAGGCGCGAGTTTCGCTATCCGAGCGATCAAAGTTCCAAGACTAACCGGGCTGACTTACTTCCCGCGCAACATACCATCACCGTACCCAAGCGCTCATGCTCCTCTGGCTTCCGGAAACTGTCGCGATGCAGGGGAGAGCCGTCCATGACCTTGGTCTCGCAGGCGCCGCAGATGCCCTGTTCGCAGGAATAGGTGATGTCGATGCCGGCGTCGATCAGGGTTTCCAGGATGGTGCGGCCGGGCTCGATCGCGAGGTCGATGCCGGTGCGGGCGAGGGTGACGGTGAAGCCCTCGGTCGGCGGCGCCAGCTCGGGGGCGCTGAAGCGTTCGGTGTGGAGGCGTGCGGGGTCGCGATTGGCGGTGGCCGCGGCGAATTCGGCGAGCATGCGGTCGGGGCCGCAGCAGTAGAGTTCGGTCTCCGGCGCGGCTGCCGCGACGATGGCGGCGAGATTGCCGCGGCTCGGCGCGTCGCCGTAGTGGAGGGTGACGCCGGGCGCGCCCTCGAACTCCGCGAGGAACAGCGCGTGCGCCGGCGAGCGGCTCCAGTAGTGCAGTTCGACCTGCCGCCCCAATTCCGTCAGCCGCCGGTACATCGCGGAGATCGGGGTGATGCCGATGCCGCCGGCGAGCAGCAGGGTTGCCGCCGCGCGCTCATCGAGCGGGAACGCGTTGCGCGGGGCGCTGATCTCGAAGAGTGAACCGACACGGGCATGGTCGTGCAGCCAGGCCGAGCCGCCGCGTCCCGCGGCTTCGCGCTTGACCGCGATCACATAGGGCGACGACGAGACCAGCGAGTAGGGACGGATCAAGCCGTTGGGCAGATGGACGTCGATATGGGCGCCGGGTTCGGCCGGAGCCAAGTCGGTGCCGTCGAGCGCGCGGAATTCGAACAGCAGCGCGTCGGTCGCGGCGTAGCTGATGCTGTGGAGGCGGACGGGGAGCTTCTGCACGGGCGCTGGCGTCTCAGTAGACGCCATAGGTCACGCCTTCGGCCTTGAGCCAGCTGCGATACTTCATCCCCAGCAGATCGCTGCGGTGATGCAGTTCCTGGCGCAGATCGACCGGGATGCGCTCGGGGCGCTGGGTGTCGACGATCTCGGCATCCTGGGCATAGACCAGATCCTGGCGGCGGCGGACATCATCGTCCGAGGGCGGGGTGGTGAAGTTCATCGCGCAGCTGAGGCGGATGATGCTGGTGACCTCGTCGACCATCTGCGCGGTGAGGTAAGTGCAGAAGCGGTCGTCGTCATTGCCCTCTGCGGCCCGTGCGGGATCGTCGATGACGACGCGCTTCTTGAAATAGGCCACCAGCGGCCGGAAGATTTGATAGGCGTAATAGGCGATGACCGGGACCTGGCGGGGGTCGCCATAGGGCTGTGTGACGCGGACCTCGGTGGTGGCGAGGCCGGTCGCGCTCTCGGTGACGTCATAGGCGGCGATCGGGTCGGGCGCGTCGGTGATGCCGTTGACCCCGGCATGGACGAAGGGGAAATGGCTGGGATCGACGAAGTTCTCGACCGCGCGATAGCCTGAGCGGAAGCGGTAGGGACCGCACGAGACCTTCTTGTAGCGTGCATCGTCCCATTCCGGAAACACCGGGATGTCGGCGACCGGCGTGCCGATGCAGGCCCAGATGAAGCCATAGCGTTCCTTGGCGTGATGCATCAGAGCCTTGGCCTTCTTCATCGGCGGCTCGGAG
>CAIUCF010000848.1 GCA_903897565.1 uncultured Rhodospirillales bacterium
AGGACAACTGAACGCCGGTGCCGGCGCGGAGGCGCGGCTCTATCTCGCCGGGCGCGGTCTCGACAAACCGGCGATCGAGCGCTTCCGCCTCGGCTTCGCGCCGCAGGGCAGTGCGCTGCTGAAGCAGCATCTGCTCAAGGACTTCCCGGTCGAGTTGATCGAGGAGGCGGGGCTGGCACGGGTGCCCGAGGATGGCCGTGACAGTTTCGACTATTTCCGCAATCGCGTGATGTTCCCGATCCTCGACCGCAAGGGCCGGGTCATTGCCTTCGGCGGCCGGGTGATGGGCGACGCCAAGCCGAAATACCTGAATTCGCCCGAGACCCCGGTCTTCCATAAGGGCCACGTGCTCTACGGCTTTTCCTGGGCGCGGGACGGCGTCGGCCGCGGCAGCGACCTCGTCGTCACCGAGGGCTATATGGACGTGATCGCACTGCATCGTGCCGGCTTCGAGGGCGCCGTGGCGCCGCTGGGGACGGCGCTGACCGAGTCGCAGCTGGAAGAGCTCTGGCGCCTGGCGCCGGAGCCGATCCTGTGCTTCGACGGCGATGCCGCGGGACAGCGCGCGGCATCGCGGGCGATCGATCGCGCGCTGCCGATGCTCAAGCCGGGCTATTCACTCCGCTTCGCCACGCTGTCGGGCGGCGAGGATCCCGACACCTTGATCGCCAAGTTCGGCACCGGCGCGATGCGGGCGGTGCTCGATCGCGCCCAGCCGCTCGCCGAGGTGCTGTGGCAGCGCGAATTGGCGCAGGGTCCCGTCGATACCCCCGAACGCCGCGCCGATCTCGGCGCCCGGCTGAAGGCGCGGGCGCGGCTGATCGCCCATGAGGATCTGCAGCGGGAGTATGACCGCGAGTTTCGTGATCGGCTGTATCGGATATTGCGTCCCCCGCCGGCCGCGCGGGCGCCGCGGCGCGGCGATGGCGGGCGGTTTCCCAAGAAGGGGTTCGAGCCGCCGCTGGTCCTGCCGCCGCTGCCGACCCCGGCGCTGGCGGCGCGGCGTCGGCAGGAAGTTCTGCTGCGCTTCGTGCTGGATTGTCCCTGGCTGCTCGACGAGGTGCTCGAGGAATTTGCCGGGCTGGAATTGGCGGCAAATGACCTCGATCGACTGCGCCATGCAATAATAGACGTGCATTCCCGCGTTTTTCCACTTGACGACAAGCCTCTGAGTCATCACCTCTCCCTCGCTGGAGTCGACCCTGGGGCACTTGGGCTTTACGGCCCGGGCGTAGATATGCATGCGAAACTTGGAACCATGGCGGCGGATCAGGACTATGTCCGGTGGCGCTGGCGCGATGCCGTCGATAAGCTGCGCCAGGAATCCGAGAGACCCGAAGAAGTCGCGACGGCGATCCGACGGTTCGACGAGCGGCCGAGCGAGGAAACCAATGCCCATGTAAAGGCTCTGCCCTGGCGGGTCGAGCAGGAAAGACAAGAACAGGCGGCGTTCGAGGATGAGGCGGTGAGTGGGCGACCTCGCGACCAGCGTTAAATCGAGATCAACGGTGTCCGGCGTCCAGCGCGAGAGTGCGAGGCGGGGCATCGATATTGCTATTATCGGGCGTGTTTCGGTCGTGTGGTGAGTAGACCCGGCAGGGCGACGCGTTTTGGAATAATCAGGTAATCTGGGGCTGAATGCAGATGGCGACAAAAGCAGCGAATACGGCTGAAGTGAACGACTCCCGCGAAGATTCTGCCGATACGGTTCTGGTAGATTCGCTCCAGGCAGCGGTAAAGAAGCTGTTCGCCCGTGGCAAGGAGCGGGGATACGTCACCACCGATGAGCTGAACGCCGCGCTGCCGCCCGACCAGCTCTCCGCCGACCAGATCGAAGACACCATGACCCAGCTCTCGGAGCTCGGCGTCAATGTCATCGAGAGCGAAGAGGCCGAAGAGGCCGGGGTCGGCGCCGAGGGCGAGGCCGAGGGCGAGCTGCGCCCGAACGGCAATCTCGACGACGAGGATATCGGCCGCACCGACGACCCGGTCCGCATGTATCTGCGCGAGATGGGTTCGGTCGAACTGCTGTCGCGTGAAGGCGAAATCGCCATCGCCAAGCGCATCGAGGCCGGTCGCGAGATGATGATCGGCGGCATCTGCGAGAGCCCGCTGACGATGCAGGCCATCATCGGTTGGCGCGATGCCCTGAACGACAACCGGATTCTGCTGCGCGACGTCGTCGATCTCGATGCGACCTACGGCAACAACGCCTTCGAGAACGGCGAGGACTCGGCC
>CAIUCF010000849.1 GCA_903897565.1 uncultured Rhodospirillales bacterium
CGTCAATCGTTGATGGTGCATAACTTCTGGTCATTTCATTTCCTCCTTAGAAGATGGAGCGTCGTGCCGAGGCGAAAAGTCGCCACGGCGAATACGCCCAGCGGAAAGGTATAGCCCCACCAACCGAGGTTGAACGGGATGCCCGCACGCCAGTAGCGCGTGGTGATCATCGTCGCCAGCGCGAGCCACCACAAACCGAAGCCCCACATCAACAATCCGACGATCGTGCCAATCCCTTGCGCGACTTGGTCGAGTTCTCCCAGTCCGTTGGCGGAAAGGATCGCTGGCGCATCGCCGCCCAACACCAGCATGCCGAGTGCACCCGTGCCGATGGGCCCGAGCGCCAGCCAGCTCGAGGCGGCCATGCTTTCATGCGGCAGCTTGTGGAGCGCCATCCGCAGGATCAGCACCACGAGAATTGCGAATGCGACCGGCATCGAATAGGCCCAGAGCACATAGCAGGTGGTGAGCACCACGAATTGGTGATGCGCATCCACCAGATGCGGTGCGAGCAGCCCACCGGTGACGCTCGCCACCTCGGCCGCGACGACCGGGAGCAGCCAGACCGCGGTCATTGCGTCGAGCGAATGTTCATGTCGCGTGAACATGAGGTAGGGGATGACGACGCCGCAGGTGAGCGCCATTGCGACATCGATCCACCACAGCGCCTCGGCCACAGACACGATATCGTCGCCGAAAACTGGCAAGCCATAGACGAGGCCGCCGTTGATGATCGTCGCCAGACCCATCGGGATCGTGCCGATGAACATCGACATGGTGTTGTGGCCGAAGATCCGGCGCGCCTCCCGTCCGAACATCGACCACCGCGCGGCGTAAATCCCGGCGAACAGCGTGAAGAGGGCGATGTTGAAGAGCCACAGCGCCGCGCCGATCGGCCTCAGCATCGGCCCCGCACCGGGGACCTGCGGCAAAGCCAGCACAAGGATGCCCGTGCCCATGGTTGCGGCGAACCAGTTGGGCGTGAACTGGCGGATCATCTCGCGTGGATGGCTGAGCGCCGATAGTGGTTTCAAGCCCGTGAAGACGGATCGTGTGTCGACGGTCATTTCGCTTGCTCCTTGAGGAGAATGGTCAGGGCGTCGGCGGCGCGGCTGCGGTAGCGCTGCTTGTGACGCAGTGCACGGAAGGAGCGCTCCGGCAGGTCGAGAGGTACTTCGATCAGTTTCCCCGCATCGATCGCCTGCGCGACGACGAGATGTGACAGCACGGCCACGCCTGCGCCGGCTTCGACCGCCGTGCGGATCGCCTCATTCGATGGCAACGTCATGCCGATGCGCAGTTCGGTCGGCTCAATGCCCCGAACCCGCAGTATGTCTTCGAACGAAGACCGCGTGCCCGACCCCTGTTCCCGCACGATCCAGGTCGCGGCGCGCACCCATGCGGTGTCGACGCGCGGCGCTCCCGTCGCTGAGACTAGCGTCAGACGGTCCCTGGCGACGACCCACTGCGTCAGCGTCGCCGCGTCGACAGTGCCCTCGACGAAGCCGAGTTCCGCCGATCCGTCGGCGACACGCTTGGCGGCGCCCTCGGTATTATCGATCGCGAGTTCGACCACGATCTGCGGGTAGCGCGCGTGAAAGGCGGCAAGGTGCGGCGGTAGCCAGTAACTCGCAATCGTCTGACTCGCCACAAGCCGCAGCGACCCGCGCTTCATCTCGCCGAAATCGGCCAGCGCCTGTTCGGCCTCCGCGACCCGACCGAGCACGGCCCGCGCTTCGACGAGGAACATTCGCCCTGCCTCGGTGATTTCGATCCTGCGGCCGACGCGGTGGAACAGCGCAACCTCATGGCGCGCCTCCAATGCCGCGATCGCACCCGACGCGGCGGACTGCTTGATGTTCATTGCTTCCGCAGCGTGCGTGACGTGTTCGCGTTCAGCGACGGCGACGAAGATGCGAAGTTGTTCCAGGGTCATTGCGGCCTCCTGGAGCGATCAATGCGCCGATGAGATAAATCTGTCCAATCGATTGTTCTTGTCAAATCAATCTGATTTTAAGATTGATTAGTGCGCCTGCCCAAGACCAGCTCGCGTCCCACGAACAGACGCCGTAACACTCTCCGAGCACCCCTGAGGCTAAAACATTATTTATTATCAAGCGTTATATAAAAAAGATAATTTCGAAATTAAATTGTATAGATTTTTGGAGTTATCTAATGATAGTGTCCAAGTATAATTATAGAAATACCAATTGGCATTTTGTATCTATGGTGAATATTACAATAATATCAAGGATATTCAGAATAATCTATATCCTGGCGACTGTCATATCGGCAGTTGCGGTTGTTTCGGCGAAGCCCGCCGAGGCCAGCGATCAGGGCCACGCCGATCCTTGGCTCGATGACTATCTCACGAACTGGTTCCATCGTGTGGACGCGGCCCAAGCGAGCCAACCGCATTGGATCACACCGCTCGCGACAGTGACGCCGCGACTGGAGGAAGAACTCCGCTATGACCAGGCTTGGCAGCATCTTGGCAATGGTGGTTCCGTCGAGAGCTACGGCGGCGGCAAGGGGCTAGA
>CAIUCF010000850.1 GCA_903897565.1 uncultured Rhodospirillales bacterium
CGGCCGCCGCCGCCCGCGCGAACACCTCGGGCGCGCCGGGATGAAAGCCGGCGAGGCCGGCGAAGCGGAATCCGACATGCGCCCCGTTGGTCTCGGCCGCCGCGGCGAGTCGCTCGGCCATGCGATCGTCGCCGACGAGATGGGTGACCGCATGGGCACGGATCACCGCATCGGCCCGTTGCGGGTCGAAACTCGCCATCGCGACCACCGGCGCGCCGCCGGCGATTGCGGCCATGAAGGCGACATTGCCGAAGGTGCCGCAAAACGGCACCGCGCCGAGCAGCACCGCCCCGGGCTGGTCCATGCCAATGCGGCGCTTGACCGCCTCGGCATGGCCGGCGATCGAGCGCTGCTTATGCACGACCAGCTTCGGCTTCGCCGTGGTGCCGCCGGTCGTGAAGACCAGGGCATCGTCGTCTGCTGAGGCGCTGTCGGCGACCCAGCCGTCGAAGCGCATCGCGATGAGACGCGGATCATCGGCCGGGGCCGGGCCGTCGCACAGCACCGCGCGCAGCGAGGCGAGCTTGGCGGGATCGATCGCCCTGAGGGTCGCGAGGAAATCCACGGCGGCGAAGCCCGGCCGCGTCAGCAGCAGCTTCGCCCCGGTCCGCGCGATCATGTCGCCGACTTCCTCGGCGCCGAAGCGGGTGTTGATATGCACCGCCATCACGCCGCAGCGCGCCGCGGCGAAGATCGAGGCGGCATAGGTGACGCCATTAGGCAGCCAGCAGCCGACGCGGTCGCCGCGGCCGATACCGAGGCTCGCGAATTGCGCGGCGAGGCCGGCGGCGAGCCGCTCCAGACTCGCCCAGTCGACGATGCGGCCGTCCTCGATGACGGCGGGCGCCTGCGGGTGCGCGGCGGCCTGCCGCGCCAGCAGCGACGACATCGTAGCCGCCGCGATCAGCCTCTCCGTCATGGGCCCTCCTCTCGATTGTCGCCGTTGTCCCAGAAACCCGTGCCAGTCGCAAGATTCCTTCATTCTATTGATTTCGTTTTCAATATGCTGAATTCTTCGCACCGCTGATCTCCACCCGAGCGACGAGACGCCTCATGACCGACATCACCACCCGCATCGCGACCGCCGACGCCGCGTCGATCACCGTCCGCGGGCTCGATCTGATCGACGACATCATGGGCAAGCGCAGCTTCACCGAGATGGTCTATTTCCTGACCTGCCGCCGCATGCCGAGCCCGACCGAGGTCAAGGTGCTGGACGCCTGCCTCGTCACCCTGATGGAGCACGGCTTCACGCCGAGCTCCCTGATCTCGCGGATCGCGGCGGATGCGGTACCCGAGCAGATCCAGGTCGCCATGGCGGCAGGCCTGCTCTCGGTCGGCAGCGTCTTCGTCGGCACGATGGAAGGCTGCGCCGCCCTGCTGGCCGAAGGCATCAAGGCCGCCGACAAGGAAGCCTGGGCGCGGGCGACGGCGGAGCAGTACCTCGCCGCCAAGCGCCCGCTGCCGGGCTTCGGCCATCCCCTCCATAAGCCCGACGATCCGCGCAGTCCCCGGCTGTTCGCGATCGCTGCGGAGGCCGGCGTCGACGGTCGCTACATCGCTTTGCTGAAGACCCTGAACGCCGCCGTCGACGCCCGCGCCGGGCGGCATCTCACGATCAACGCCACCGGCGCGATCGGGGCATTGCTGCTGGAGATCGGCGTGCCGCCGGCAATCATGCGGGCGATCGCGGTGATCTCGCGCTGCGGCGGTCTCGCCGGCCATATCCAGGAAGAACACGAAACCCACAGCGCCCGCCGCATCTGGAAGCTGGCGGAAGAAAACATCCCCTACGCGCCGGAGGATCCCGCCTGAGCGAGCCGGCAACGTAATTGCTTGCGTTGAGGCCACGGCCTCACGCATGGTACCGGCCCACCGGGGACGCCGCGCGCATGCCCCGGTCATGGTGGGCCTGTAGTTCAGCGGTCAGAACCCGCCGCTCATAACGGTGTTGTCGCAGGTTCGAATCCTGCCGGGCCCACCAATTTTTTCAATGGCTTGGCTACCGGTCCCAGGCTGTTCAGTAACGGTGTGGTGCGCAACCGGTGCGCAAAGGGTTCGTTTCGTGGCTCGGTAGAGCGTGAAATTGGCCTTCAAATCCTTGCGTATGTCGCTGATCGTGCCGCTCGAGACGCCGGTTTTTGCGACGATCTCGCGATGAACGACGCCGGCGAGGATGAGTTCGCGGATCTCCTGTCGCTTTGCCTCGCCGATGCCCTTGCGAATCGCCTTGCCAGTCGGGACCAAGGCGTCGATCGCCGAAACGGAACCGCGATCAAGCGACGCCTTTTTCAGGTGTCCGCGGACCTCGTCCATTACCGCCTCGATCGCCGCCACAGCAACGGCGCAATAATCGGGATCGTAAGGCGCATAGATGCTGGTGGTCGCGTCCGAGCCGCTCGGGAGGTGCCCCAGCATGATCTTGATC